>JBJTKE010000267.1:0-4712 GCA_046096285.1 Chloroflexota bacterium | reverse complement strand
GGTCAGCCACCCGATTCCCGGCCAGCTGAAAATCTGTTCGATGACGACGGAACCGCCGAGGAGGAAGCCGAACTGCAGACCGGAGATGGTGAGGAACGGGATCGCCGCGTTTCGGAGCGCGTGGCCGAAAACGGACGTCGGAGCCGACTGCCCCTTGGAACGCGCGCTGCGCACGAAGTCCTGCCCGAGCACCTCGAGCATCCCGGCCCGGACGAACCGCATCTGCTCCGCCGCGACGGGGAGCGCGAGGGTTGCAACCGGGAGCGCGAGGTATCGCAGATGGGATGCGAAATCCTCACCCGGCCGGGCGTAGCCGGCTGGCGGTAGCCAGTTAAGCCGGAGAGTGAACAGGATGACCAGCAGGATAGCGAGCCAGTAGGGCGGGACCGAGAACCCGACGAGTCCGGCGATGCGCGCCGCGGTGTCGATCCAGCGGCCGCGGTTGACCGCCGCGAGGACGCCCATCGGCACCCCGACCAGCGACCCGAGTAGCATGGCCAGCACGGCCAGTTCGGCCGTGGCCGGAAACTTCTCGAGCACCAGCGATGTCACCGGCTGCCCATTGATCCGCGACTCCCCGAGGTCTCCCCTGACGGCGTCGCCCAGCCAGCGGGCAAACTGGACCGGAATCGGCTGATCCAGCCCAAGCTTGCTGCGCGTGGCGGCAAGGGTTTCGGGGTCGGGATTGGAGCCGAGAATCAGCTGGGCGGGATCGCCCGGGATCAGCCGGAAGATCACGAACACGACCGCGGACACCAGCAGCAAGACAGGGATCATCTGCAGCAACCGCCGCACCAGGAAGAACCCCATCACCACTCCAGGCGGAGCGGCCGGCGGCGGGAACCATCCCACCGCCGGCCGCCGCATGCACTCAGGCTTCGACCCACGCGCCGAGGAAGAGCTGGTACCCGCGGTTGTGCTGGACGACATCCTTCAGCGACGGGGCCACCGCCGAAAAGATGGGCGCGCCGTTCAGCACCGTTCCGGGGCAGTCCGCCAAGGCGACCTGCTGGCAGGTGGCGTAGGCCGCCTTCCGCTGCTCCTCGTCGGCGGTGGCCCCGCCAGCTGCGAAGGCTTCGTCGAACGCCGGGTTGGACCAGAGCAGAGCCTGGCCGTCGTCAGTCTTGTAGGCGTTGCCCAGCTGGTCGCTGGGATCCCAGCGGGGCACCAGCGCGGTCAGGGCCATCTCGTAATCGAGGTCGTAGGCCACGGTCTGCACCCACTGGCCGATCTCCAGCAACTGCAACTCGACCTCGATGCCGATCTCAGCCAGGTTCGCCTGCACGATCTGGGCGATCTGCGGCATCTGCGCCCACTCTTTCCAGTACTTCAGCGTCGTCTTGAATCCGGCTCCATCGGCGAACCCGGCCTCGGCCATCAGTTCGCGCGCCCGTTCGAGGTTGCGCTCGTCGTAGGACGGCGCGTTCGGGTCGAATGCCCAACTCCCCCTTGCCACCGGGTTGGACCGGATCTCGCCCAGTCCGAGCGTGGCCGCCAGCAGCGCTTGCCGGTCGATAGCGTGATTGATCGCCTGCCGCACCAGGGCGTTGTCCCACGGCGCCGCGTCCGTCTTGGTCAGGAGGTAGTGGAACGCAAGCCGGTAGGGCTCGGGGACTTCCATGAGCTGCACGGCAGGATTTGCGCGGAGCTCCTCGACGCGCGGGAAGTTCACGCTCGCAATGGCCTGCACTTCACCAGAGGTCAGCAGGTTGATCGCCTGGTCCTGGTCGGGCGCCATGCGGAACACGAGCTCGTCGAGGTATGGCAGCGGCGCCTTCCAGTAAGACGCATTCCGCGCCATCCGCACCTCCCGGTTGCGCTCCCAGGATCCGAAGGTGAACGGACCCGTGCCAACCGGCTTCGCCTCGTCGAAGTCGGCAACGCGGGCCAGCCACTGCGACGTGAAGTCGTCGAGAATCGCGGCGTTCGGAGTCGACAGCGTCAGTTTCAGGGTCGCGTCGTCGACCGCCTCGTAGGTCGCTCCGTCGATGGCGCCGCGCACGTTGCTCGCAGCTCCGGAGTCGGGATCCATCACGGTGTCGAAGTAGGCGACGATGTCCGACGCGGTGAGCGGCTTGCCATCATGCCACTGCACGCCACTGCGCACTGTGAAGGTCCATTCCTTCGCGTCCGGGGACTCCCAGGACTCCAGCAAACCCCCTGCGAAGTTGTATTCGCTGTCGTATTCGACGAGCGTGTCGAACACCGCGCTCCACACGGGGTACTCACATGCGGTGGAATCCTGCCAGGTCTGGAACCCCCGGATGTCGTTGCACGACAGGGTGGCGATCGCCGACCCCCCTTGCGCCGGCGCCGCGGCCCGCGCCACCCCGGCCCCGGGCGCCAGCGGCTGGCCGGCTGTCCCCCACGCCGCCGCCACTCCACCCGCGACTCCAAGAACGAATGAACGGCGCGACGCGCGCCCGGCTGCCTCCGACACGGGATGCTCCTCTCCTGCCTCTGCGCTCCGCGGGCCACGATGCCGCTTGCCCGTCAACCGTAGCAGAGGTTTCCATATCGCACAATACCCTACCCCATTGTTCGTCATGTGAACTTTTTCGATCCGTGGTGCGGCGGCTTGACCGCGCAATTCCCGACCGTTAGCCTGAAGCCGTGCAAGGCTCGATGGAGAGGCGTTTACTTGACGGACAGCGACGCTCACGACGAATCCATCGCCGCGAACTCCGTCGACCGGGTCCTGTCGACGATCGAGGCGTTGCTGCGGCTCGACGCGCCGGCGAGCGCGCGGGAGATCGCGGAGCGGTCCGGCGTGAACCGGACCACCGTGCACCGGCTGCTCAACAGCCTGATCCATCGCGGATGGGCCGAGAAGGCCACCGATCTTGGGGGGTACCGGCTCAGCCTGCGGTTTCTGGCTTTGGCGCGACTGGCACTCCATGAACGGGATTTTGTCGACGAAGTGCGCCCGGCCATGGTGCATCTCGCGAACGTCTCGCGGGAGGCGGTGCATCTCGGCGTGCTCGACGGGTTCGAGGTCGTCCACGTCGATCGGGTCGACAGCCCGGAGATGGTCGGCGTCGCATCGAAGGTGGGAGCTCGCGCGGTGCCGCACGTTACGGCCCTCGGGAAATCGCTGCTGGCTCTGGGATCCGACAAGGCGCTCGACACCTACCTGGTCCATGCGAGGGCGCTTCCCGCCCCGTACCGGCTGACCGACGAACGTCACCTGCTCGAGGATCTGCAGCGCACCCGCGACCTCGGCTTCAGCCTCGACGACGAGGAGTCGTCAGCGGGCATCCGTTGCCTTGGCGTGCCGATCCTGGGCGCCGCCGGGGAACCGCTCTTCTCGCTCAGCATCACCGGTCCTGCCGCGCGGTTCACCCATGAGCGGGCGATAGCTTGCGCGCCCGAGGCGTTGGCCACCGCTCGCATGCTGTCGGTGCAGTTCGGCCCTGCCCCCGGGATGGCCCGCAAGGGCGATGCGGCGTCCTGAGTCCCGGTCCCGGGGTCCACATCACCCCGTGGTTGGGTGGCACGAGGTCGACGTTCCGCTCACACTCGCCGGGCAACCGGGTTCGCGCGCAAGCTCGCAACTCGGATGGACGAGCGCGACCCGCCGGGCACTCCCCGGCGGCGAGGCCGGAAACCGTCCGGAGAGGACCGCAACATGGGACGCTCCCGCAACCACTCCCCGCTGCGCGACCGCGCGATCACCATCCGGGCCAGCCGTCGCCAGCGCGACCTGATCGACCGGGCCGCCGCCGCCCTCGGCAAGAGCCGCTCCGACTTCATGCTGGAGAGCGCCTGCCGGGAGGCCGAGCAGGTGCTCCTCGACCGCACGTTCTTCCGCCTCGACGCGGACGCCTTCGCGCGGTTCCAGGCCCTGCTCGACCAGCCGCCGCCGTCACCGGCCGTGCGCGGGCTGCTGTCCCGCGAGCGGCCGAAGCGCGGCCTCGCGACGGTCCCGTCCCGGGTGCTCGCGATGCGCGCCCGAGTCCGGCCAGGGATCAGGGACGAGGACCGGCATGGAGGCAAAAAGCAACCGGGAAGCCGGCTCACGCCGACCTCCCGGTTGCTTGTCCCTACCAATTGCCGCTTCTGCGGTCCGGGGTTTGAGCACCGATGTTCTTTCGGACCCCTGCCGCGGCCCCCGCCAGGGAGACGAGGGCCGGCGCAGGAGTCCGATACCTGCGGGCCTCGAGCAACCCGCTCGTCATTCCACTGTTCCCAAGGGCCGTGAGCTCTCTATGCAGCGGGGCACGCCGAGCTCGACGTCCCAGGAATCCTTGAGTGCCATTCAACCCGCCCCCTGCTGCAGTACTCGTCGCGTCACCGCCTGGAGGAGAACTGGAGGATGTTCAGGGGTTCCCGGAGAGAGTCTCCGTCGCTCACGACCGGTCTCACAAGGAGGAAGGCGCCCCGGCAGATGTCGGGTCATGGCGGTCGCAAGAATCTTCGCCGCCTGTCGCGGCCACGAGCCAGGCGCTCAGACCTTCATGCGCGGGTCGAGCACGTCGCGAAGTCCGTCGCCGAGGATGTTGAATCCGAGCACCGCCACGAAAATGGCGGTGCCGGGACCAAACGCGGTCCACGCCGCGAAGGTCATGAACCCGCGGCCCGAACTCAGCAGCGAGCCCCAGCTCGGCTCGGGCGGCTGGGCGCCGAGGCCGAGGAAGGACAGGCCCGCCTCGGCGAGGATCGCGTAGGAGATCGCCAGCGTCGTCTGCACGAGCAACGGCGCCATCGCGTTC
>JBJTKE010000266.1:0-6738 GCA_046096285.1 Chloroflexota bacterium | reverse complement strand
GCCCGGCCCGGCCGCGGCGGGCGCAACGGCGGGCGCAGCGGCTGCGGTGGCCGCCACCGGCGCAGCGGCCGGCCCGGGCGTTTCGATCACCATCGAGCCCGTCGTCCGTTGCTGTCCGCCGATCCTGTCCAGCAGCGACATCGTTCACTCCCGCCCCGGCGGTCCGGGGTCCGTTCTACCCGGCGGAGGATTCCCCGCTGCCTCGCGGCGCGGCCTCCGGCGATGCGCCGGCATCCGGCGCCGCGTCGCCCTCGGTCCGGCCGCGCACCGCTCCGATGCCGCCGATCGCCGTCCCGATCGACACCACTTTCCCTGCCCCCGGAGCGGCGGCCATGCCGCCATCCACGGGCGCGGGGGCGCTCTCCCGAAGCAGCGGCTCCCAGGCCGCGTAGGGATCGGCCGCGATCGCGGCGTCGCGGGCGGCGGGGGCATCCTGCCGGGCTTCGCCTTTCCCGCGGCCGCGGAACGGCAACCACGACCGCCGCCGCTTTTCAGCGGGTGCCTCCACGCCTCCCAGCCCGCGCACCATCTCCAGCAGCGCCACTCCCGCGCTCGACTTCGGCGCGGACATCACCACCGGCACGCCGAGGGAGATGCCCTTCGCGACCGCCCGGTCATCGGGGATGCGAGCGTAGACGGGGTAGTTCAGCGATCGCTCGATCTCGGCGGGGGGCACCTCCGACTGCGGGTCGGCGCGGTTGATGACGAGTTTGACCTTGTCCCGCGAATAGCCGGACTCCTCGAGCAGCGCGATCGCCGCCTTCGTCCGCTTGACGCAGGGCACCTCCGGCGTGACCACCAGCAGCACGATGGTGGACGCGTCGAGGGCCATCGCGGAGATCTCGTCGATCTGGGCCGACGTGTCCACCACCACGTAATCGTGGGTGGAGGCCAGCATTTCCAGCACCTGCCGGACTTGCCCGCCGTCGAGCATGGCCGCGGCCTGGGGGGTCTGGGGCGCGGCCAGCAGCTTCACCCGCGACGCGTGCGGGGTCAGGAACCGCTCGATCGAATGCGGCTTCTTCGGGTCGATTTCCTTGACGGCCTCGGCGATAGTCCACTCCGGAACAACATCCAGCATCACCGCGTCGTCGCCATACTGCAGGTCGAGATCGAGCAACGCCACGTGCTGCCGCGACTCCTGCGCCAGCGCGGTGGCCACATTGCTGGCGATGGTGGACTTGCCGATCCCGCCCTTGACTCCGAACACGGTCACGATGGTGCCGAGCCGGGTCGCAGGCGCCCCCTGATCCCGCGCCTCCCGGCGGGTGCGGTCGATCTGCAGGACATTGACGATGGTCTTGCGAAGCTCGCCCGGCTGCAACGGCAGGACGACGAAGTCGCGCACCCCGGCGGCGATCGCCTTGCGCACCGTGTCGACGTCCCCGGTGGCGGACACTGCGATGGTCGGCCAGGTCCGGTCGCCGACCGACAACGCCTCGATCGTCCGCAGCGCGCGCGCGACCGGTTCCTGCACGGTGACCACCACCGCGTCCACACCGAGTTGATCCGCCCAGGTGTAGGCCGACGCGCCGAGCGTGCTTTCGCCGACGACCTGCACGTCCTGGAACCGGAGATGCTCGATCAGTTTTGCCCGGCCCTTTTCGTCATCGTCGACGACCAGCACCTTGATCGCCTGCTCGCCCATCTCGCTCACTCTCCGGACGCGACCGGCGTCGCCGCGGCGGGCGGCGCGCCGGATCCGGCATCCGCGGCCGCCGGTTCCGCCGGCGTCACCGGTTCGACCGATGCCGCCTCGATCCAGCCCTCGCCCCCGGGCGACACAACCCTGAACCACCCGGGCCGCTGATCGGTCACCGGCAGGTCGGCATCCAGCGGGGCCTCGGCGACGACCGGCGCGCCGGCATCCGGTTCCCCGCGGAGCGCCGCGCCGTCGACCATCACCCGAACCAGCGAGGGCTGGTCGACGCGGATTTCGGCCACGCCCACGCCATCAGCCAGCACCTCGTCACGTTCGCGGATGATGCCGAACCAGTAACGCTTGCCGGTCGTCGGCCGTTCCAGCGTCACGGCCCCGGTGATCGTTGCTTCCTGCCCCGGTTCGAGCGGGTCGGTGAGGGTCCATCTCCAGGGGAACGGCTGCGCCGCGCCCGCGACATTCAACCCGATCCGCAGGTTCCCGTCATCCTCGAAAAAGCCCTCCGAGTCCCATGCCGCCCGCTCTGCGTAGGTGAACCCGTCCGGCGCGCCGCCAACTCCCGGATAGACCGGTTCGCCGGAGACGTTCTTGACCGTCACCGTGAACTCGAGATCCTGGCCAGTGAGCAGCGCCGTTTCCGCGAACTCGGCCGCGACCACCAGCAACGGATTGGCGGACACCGGCGCCACCACACCGCCGAACTGGTACTGCGCTTCCTCGCCGCGGGTCACGACCGGAGGCTGAACGGATCGGCCGGTGTCGCCCGGCGAGCGCAGCACCAGCCGCAACGCGCCGTCGCTCGGGACGGTGTTCACGGCCAGCAGCAGGCGCGCCACATCGCCCGCGGGAACCAGCAGCGTGATGCTGCCCGCGCCCGGCCGCGCGACCGGATCATCCGCGCCGCCCGCGACGCCCTTCGCGGCTTCGGCCGCGGCCTCTGCCGGAGCTCCATCGGCGCTCATGCCCGGATCGCCCGGATCGAGCGCCTGCGCGACGCTCAGCACCTCGAGGTCCTGCAGGAGGTAGAACGCCGCCGCCGCCTTCGCGGAGCCCGGGCTGGTGGTCGCCTCCGGCTGATTGATGACCGGCTCGGCGCCTTCTGGCGTCGGCGTGGGCGGCGGCGCGCCGCCGGCCGCGTTCCCGGATTCCTCGAACTCGAAATATCCGACGACATCCACATGATCGCCGGGCTGAACCAACCCGCCGACGATGCGCACCTCGTCGCCATCGAGACTGATCGCACGGTAGCCTGGCGGCACCTCGCGGGCGAACGTGCGCGGCACGGCGTCCGCCGGATCGAGCAGGCGCGGCGCCAGCACCTGCTCGCCGAGCAGCAGGTCAGCCCGGGTTACCCTGCCTTCGGCCACGGCCGGATCGCTGACCGCGTCGGGGTGTCGCCCTTCGGCGGGAATCTGGCGCACCTCGATGTCGGCGGCGGTCAGCGCGGTATCCGCCGGGACATCACGCGCGGCGACGACCACCGGCACGGTCTCGACCTTGTCGCCGGGGAGTTCCTCGACAGCCTGTTTGCCCCCGCGGCCGGCCAGCAGGAAGTAGACCGCCGCCGCGGCCAGCGCAGCCAGCAGGAACGCGAGAAGCAGCGACTTCCGGCTCGAACCCTTCAAGCGTGATCTCCCCGGCCGCCCGCTCAGCTCGAGAGGGCCACGACCTTCGTACCGTACCCATCATAGTTCGTGTACAGATCGCTCGCGAACGCAGCCTTGATGTAGTACCCCCAGGAGTCGCCCTTCTCCAACGGGCCGACGGGCGTGGACGCGCAATTCACTCTGGTGCACACGCCGCCGATGTAGAAGTAGGCGAACCCCAGCACTTCTCCGGACTGCTTGCCGTTGTCGTACTGGCTCGCGGTCCCGTCCAGCACCGGCACGATCACCAGCCGCGGACAGGTTCCCCGGTTGACCTCGCCCTTCAACTGCTTGACCCCGCCGATGGTGTCCAGGTACGTGGTGAGGCTTTGGCTCGGGCAGGACGAGGCGGCGGGCATCCCGCTCGGACACGCAGGCGAGTTGTTCGGCTTCGCGATGCCGCCTCCGGCGCAATGGATGCGCCACTCGAAGCCGCGCAGGAGCGGCCCCGTCATCTCGCCCGGCTTGTTGTCCACCGACTCGCCCAATTGCAGGTCATTCCCGCAGTTGTCGCCGTACATCCCCTCCTCGACCCCGTTCGCGCCGGAACCGACATCGATCGCGTCCCCCTTGAACTCGATCTTCACCAGGCCGAAGAACTGCACCTTGTCCGGGTAGGTCCCGGGCGGCAGGATGTCCTCGGTCAGGAAGACCGGGAACGGGCAACTCGCGGCGGCACTGCCCACCCTGGCCTTCGCCGTGGCGCTCACCACGAAATCGCTCCAGCCAAGCAGTGACCCGAAGACCGGTTGCACGGTCTTGTAGGCGGTCACCTCGATGGTGTCGTTGGCGACGCCGCCGTTCGAGAACGAAATGTCCATCAGGCCGCCGCATTTGCCGCTCGCGCCGTACATCCCGGGCACCTTGTTCTTCGCCGCTGTGGCCCCGTATTCGCAGGCAAAACTCTCGGCGTTTGTGGTCGATCCCGGCAATTCCGGCGCGGCCGCCAGCACCGCTGCGTCCACGGCGTTCTGGAGCAGCCTTCGGTTCAGGTACACCGTCGAGAAGTCCGCGGTCAGCGCCGCGAAGCTCATCAGCACCGTGATGGCGATGGCGAACAGGGCAATCGGCGACATGGCTACACCTGCTGGCCTTCCAGCCGCATGGCGGCTTCGGCCTGGACCCGCGGAGACTGCGGAAAACTGGGGATCAACTGGAGCGAACTCATCAGCGGACCGATGATCAGCCAGCTATGCGGCACATCCACCCGGGCGGTCACGCTGTTCCCGGTTGCCGCGCTCTTGTAGCCGGTCGGGGTGATGGTCGGGGTGAACTCGCCGCAGTACGCCTCGAACTCCTCGGCATTGACCGCTGGCGGCAGGGCATCCGCGCGGACCGCGGCGCGGCGCGCCACCTCACGCACGCACCCCGCTGCCTGCACCTCCCGGTGCATGTAGATGCCGAAGTCGATGATCCCGCCCATCAGCATCAGCAGCAGCGGGGTGATCAGCGCCATCTCCACGACGGCCTGTCCGCGCCGCGATGCTTTCAGGAACCGCGCTGCCTGCTGGCGCATGACCGCTCTCCCGTCCCTACCGCAGCAGGATGGCGGCGGCGGCCCCGATCGCGATCGAAATCGCGTGGGGCTGCCGGATGCCGCTGCTGGCCTGGATCTTCTGCCGGGTCACCACGTCGAGCGCGATGCCGCCCGCCACCGTGCCGAGTTGCCGCTCCCGCACCAGCGTCACGATCGCCGACACGAACCCGGCGATCAGCGTGAACGCCACGCACCAGATGACGAACGCCGGTCCGCCGATGGCGCCGAGCGCAGCGACGAGTTTCAGATCGCCCGCGCCATAGCCGAGAAAGAACGGGATGAGGTACAGCGCGATCCCGAGCGCCCAGCCAGCCAATGCGACGAGCACGCCGCCCGGCCAGTCGAGAAACGCGTTCACGGCCAACCCCGCCAGCATCGCCGGCACGGTGATGTAGTTGGGGATCCTCCGCATCCGCAGGTCGGTGAAGCAGGCGCCGACCAGCGCCGCCGCGATCAGCGCGATCTGAACCGGATGCAGGTTCACATTCGCAAGTTCGGACCAATTCCACTGCATCGCATCACCTATCGCGGCGCCGTCTGGGGCGGCTCGCCCCCGGCTGTTCGTCCGAGTCTTCGGGGGTCGTCCCCCGCGGCTCGATCCGGCGCAGGCGCCGGCGGAACGCCTGGCATTCTCGCGCAGCCCTGGTCGCGCTCGACTTCGGGCCCGGCCATTGAACCAGGGATCGCGGTCGATTTCCATTCCGAAAACAGGCTGGCTCAAACTCCGTATCCGTACCGGGTTCAATGTGTCAGTTTTGCCGTTCTTTCACAGCCAGCGAAAGCGTCAGTCCGCGCAATATGAAGCGGCTACCCCATTTTGGGGATGGCGCGCCGCCTGCGGCCTGACAAAATTGGGCCAGGAAATCAATGCCGGCATCGCCGCGGGACCGAACCGCGGCTCATCCGGTCGAGGGAAACGCCGAAATGCGACTCCGTCCGACGTTCACCACCGCCGCCCGAGCCTCCATCCTGGCCGCTGCCGTTGCCGCCGCGCTGGTTGGACCGCTTCCGACCGGGACCGCGCTGGCCGCGGAGACGGGCCGGACCATCCTGATCGGGGAATCGAACGACGGCGCGCAGCGACTGGAGTTGCTGCGGGGCTTTCGCGCCTCCGGTCCGGATGACGTGGCGCTCGTCTCGGAGCGCGACACCAGCGACGAGCTCGGGCTGCGAATGGACGGGGCCTGGACCTCTGCGCTCCTCACCTGCGGCGCTGCCACCGGAATCGAGGTGCTCACCGGCGCAGGCGACGACGCCCAGGCTCCGCTCTACCTGCTGCCGCTGCTCGCAGGCGGCTACTCCACCCTCCGCTTCGAAACGGCCGCGCCCGCCGGGGTGTCCGATGGCGGCGCGGCCGCCCTCGCCGGCCTCTTCACGACCTGGGGCGCATCGCCGTGCGCCGCCCCCGATCCCGACGGGACCCGCGAGGCGTTCGCCCGCTCGGCGGTCACGCTGGCGCTTGAACTCGGCGCCGTCGCCACGCCAGATCGACCCCTTCAGGGAGCGGGCCGGGCCGCCGACCTCATCATCGCGGCGCAGGGCGCGGCCCTCGCCTCCGGCGGCGACGAATCCGCCGCCGCCGCGGCCGCCGCCGCTCGCGCCGCCGAGATCGGCGTCGCCATCGACGAGGGCGCGGTCGGCAGGATTGCCGCGCTGGCCGCCGGCAATGGCATGGGACTCGACTGGAGCGCCTACCCGAACGGCTGGGCAGCCTCCCCGGCGCCGGGCAAACCCGGGCTGGTCCTGGCGCCCGGCGCCGCACCCGCCGAGCCAACGCCCGAAGCCGCCGCCCCCGCTGCCGCCGACGCCACCGCTGCCGCCGACGCCACCGCTGCCGCCGACGCCACCGCCACCGCCGCCGCCATCGCCCAGGCAACGGCGGATGCGGCTGCCAC
>JBJTKE010000265.1:0-20838 GCA_046096285.1 Chloroflexota bacterium | reverse complement strand
GTCAGCCTGGGCACGACCGCCGCGGTCATGGTGCTGGCCTTGCTGGCAGCCTACGCCCTCGCCCGGCTTGACGTGCCGGGCGGCAAGCATGTCGCGCTCTGGATGCTGTCCCTTCGCTTCATGCCGCCGATCGCCGTGCTGATCCCGTTCTTCATCACCTGGCAGCGTTTTGGACTGACCGATACCTATCTCGGCCTGATCCTGATCTACGTGGCGTTCAATCTCCCGTTCGCGATCTGGATGCTTCGTGGGTTCCTTGTGGAGGTTCCGCGCGACCTCGACGAGGCGGCAACCCTCGACGGCCTTGGTCCGCTGGCCATTATCCGGCGCATCATCCTGCCGGTAATCGCCCCGGGCGCCGCGGTCACGGCGATCTTCACCTTCATCTTCGCGTGGAACGAGTACCTCATGGCCCTCGTGCTCACCAGCCGCGAGGCGACCACGGTGCCAGTAACGGTCTCCAAGTTCATCCAGGCCTACTCGATCCTGTGGGGGGATGTCGGCGCCGCAGCCACCATCCAGTTGCTGCCGATGCTGGTGATCGTCTTTCTCCTCCAGAAGCACATCATGCGCGGCATCACGCTTGGAGCGGTCAAGTGACCGCCCGCCGCCGCCACGCCACCGGAGCCAGCCGATGACCATCGAGCTACGCCAGGTCCGCAAGCAGTATCCGAACGAGATGGTCGCGGTGCGCGGTCTCGATCTGGACATCCGGGACGGGGAATTCTTCACCCTGCTTGGGCCCTCGGGGTGCGGGAAAACGACGACCCTGCGAATGATCGCCGGTCTCGAACAAGTGAGTTCGGGCACGATCACCATGAAGGGCCGCGACGTAACCCGGGTGCCTGCGCGCGACCGCGACGTGGCGATGGTCTTCCAGAGTTATGCGCTCTACCCCCACATGACCGTTCGTGACAATCTCGGACTCAACCTGCAGGTGAGAAAACTTCCCCGGCAGGAGATCTCCGCCCGCATCGACCAGGTGGCGGCCATGCTTCAACTCGAGGCCGTCCTGGATCGAAAGCCCGGCCAGTTGTCTGGCGGTCAGCGACAGCGCGTCGCCCTTGGCCGCGCCATCATCCGGCGGCCGAACGTGGTCCTCAGGGACGAACCGCTGTCCAATCTCGATCTCAAGCTGCGCGAGGAGACGCGTACCCAGCTGAAGAAGCTCCACGAAGACCTCCGAATCACCACCGTGTACGTGACGCACGACCAGTCCGAAGCGATGGTGCTGGCCGATCGCATCGGCATCATGCGGGACGGCGAGCTGCTCCAGGTCGGCAACCCGCACGAGGTCTACGCCCGCCCAGCCGACACGTTCGTCGCCAGGTTCATCGGGAGTCCCTCGATCAACCTCTTACGCGCGGAGATCGGCGCCGTAGCCGGAGACCCGGCCGTGTTCGCAACGGGCGGGCTGGATGGAACGTCGCTCGTGAGATCCCTGTCCCTGTCAACCCAGTTGCCTCGCGGCCCAGTGACCCTCGGCGTGCGTCCGGAAGACCTCGAACTTCACCGGTCTGGCGCTGACGGACGGCTCGCCGCCACCGTCGACCTAATCGAGCCCATGGGCGCGGTTTCCTACGCCATTCTCCGCCTCCCTGATGGTCCGTCGAACATCATCGACCGGGATCATCTCGTGGCCACCATCGGACCAGACGACCGGTTCGAGCGAGGTGAACTGGTCTGGCTCGGCGCCAGGGGCTCGCGATTCTCACTGTTCGATTCGGAAACCGGCAGGGCGGTGTCGATGGAGTGATCTGGCCGGAACAGGTGGATTTGGTTGAACGTCGGCGAACTGGAGGAGCGGGCATGGCGGTACGGATCGGGATCGACACCGGGGGCACCTTCACCGACCTGATCGGGATCGACAGCGAGACGGGGAATCTGGTGGTGGCGAAGACGCCGTCCACCCCGGCGCGTCCAGTGGACGCGATCATGAACGCCATCGGCCAGAGCGGGGCCGGCGGCGGACGTCTCGAGTCCATCAGCATCGGCACCACGGTGGCCACCAACGCGCTGCTGCAGCGGACCGGGGCCACGGTCTTCTTCATCACCACCGCCGGCTTCGAGGACGTGCCCTACATCCAGCGGGTCAACCGCAAGCACCACTTCGACCTGACCTGGAGGAAGCCGCGGCCGCTGGTCGAGCGGCGCAACACCTTCGGGGTGGCGGAGCGGCTCAACTTCCACGGCGAGGTGCTGGACCCGCTGACCGGGGAGGACCTGGAGCGGCTCGCCGCGGAGATCGAGGGGCGGCTTGCGGCCGTCGACCGCGACGAGGTGGCCTTCGCGGTCTGCTACCTGTTCTCCTACGTCAACCCGGCCCACGAACTGCGGACCCGCGAGTTCCTGACGTCGCGGTTTCCCGGCATCCCGGTCTCGCTGTCGCACCAGATCGCGCCGATCTGGCGGGAGTACGAGCGGGGCAGTTCGGTCATCGCCGACAGCTACATCAAGCCGATCATGCAGACCTACGTCAGCGCCGCGGTGGACTCCTTCGCCGGGGCGGGCTACGACGTGCCGTGGTCGCTGATGAAATCCAACGGGGGGAAGACGACGGCGGCGGCGGCCGAGACGGAGCCGATCAACCTGCTGTTGTCGGGGCTGGCCGGGGGGATCATCGCCGGGCAGTACTTCGGGCGGCTCTCCGGGCAGGAGAACGTGATCACCCTCGACATGGGGGGGACCAGTTGCGACGTCGGGCTGATCCGGGGCGGCAAGATCACCCACTCGACCAGTTTCGAGATCGAGTTCGGGCTGCCGGTGGCCACCCCCACCATCGACCTCACCACCATCGGCGCCGGCGGCGGCAGCATCGCCTGGATCGACAAGGGCGGCCTGCTGCGGGTCGGCCCGCAGAGCGCCGGGGCCGTGCACGGGCCGGTCTGCTACGGCGCGGGCGGGGAGCAGGTGACCGTCACCGACGCCAACCTGGTGCTGGGGCGGCTGAACCCGTCCTTCTTCCTCGGCGGCCGCATCTCGCTCGACCCGGCGCAGGCGGAACTGGCCATCTCGGCGCTGGGGGACCGGCTCGGGCTGGGGATGCTGGAGACGGCGCAGGCGGTGATCGACATCGCCAACGAGAACATGGCCAACGCGATCCGGGTGCTGTCGATCGACCGCGGGCTCGACCCGCGGGAGTACGCGCTGGTGGCCTTCGGCGGGGCGGGACCGCTGCACGCCTGCGACATCGCCGCCAAGATGGGGATGACGCGGGTGGTGGCGCCCGTCTACCCGGGGCTGACCTCGGCCTTCGGCGCGCTGATCGCGGAGCCGAAGATCAGCCAGGTGTGGAGCAAGCACTTCCGTTCCGACGCCATCGACGCGAAGACCGTCGCCGCCCACTTCCGCGACATGGTCGACGCCGCCGTGGCGCAACTGCGGGAGGAGGGCTACGCCGGCGAGCCGGAGGTGGAGCGCTCCATCTCGATGCGCTACTGGGGCCAGAACTACGAGCAGGACGTGCCGGTGCCCGCCGGGGAGATCACGCCGGACCTGCTCGGGCAGACGCTGGAGCGCTTCCACCGATTGCACGAGCAGTTCTACGGGTACGCCATCACCGGGGAGGTGATCGAACTGATCCGGTTCAACGTCACCGTCTCCGGCCGCCTGCCGGAGGTGACGCTGCCGAGGATCGCCGCCAACGGACACGCCGGGAGCGGCGACAGGGCCGGGGCGCGGATGGTCTACTTCCCGGAGACAGGGCTGGTGGAGACGGCGATCCTGCGGCGGGAAGCATTGCCGGCGGGGTTCCGGGCCGCCGGGCCGGCCATCGTCGAGGAGGTCAGCTCCACCACGGTGGTGCACCCGGGGCAGCGGCTGTCGGTGGACGAGTACGGCATCCTGACGGTCGAGCTGTGAGCGGCCGGCGCGGAACGAGGAGGGAACGACGATGACCACGATGACCCGCACCGATCAGCTCGACCCGGTGACGCTGAGCGTGATCAACAACGCCTTCGTCAACGTCTGCCGGGAGATGGGCACCGCGATGATGCGGACCAGCTACTCGCCGATCTTCAACGAGGGGCTGGATTTCTCCTGCATGATGTTCAACCTGCGGGGGGACCTGATCGGGCAGGCGGAGTTCTGCCCGACGATGCTGGGCTCCTGCCAGTACGCGATGAAGTGGATGCTGGACGAGGTGGGGCTGGAGGCCTTCCGGCCGGGCGACGTCTTCATCCACAACGACCCCTACCGCGGGCAGTGCCACATGCCCGAGCACCTGGTGGTGAAGGCGGTCTTCCACGAGGGCACGCCGTGGGGGTTCGTCGGCAACATCGCCCACGTCGGCGAGATCGGCGGCATGGCCCCGGGCTCCTTCGCCGCCGACGCCACCGAGGTCTACCAGGAGGGCCTGCGGCTGCCGCCGATGCGGATCATGGACCAGGGGGAGTACGTCCGGGACATCTGGCGGATCGTGCTGGCCAACCACCGCACCCCGAAGACGACCTGGGGCGATTACCACGCCATGATCGGCTCGCTGCACATCGCGGAGCGGCGGGTGCAGGAATTGCTGCACAAGTACGGAGCGGACACCCTGACCGCCGCCTCGGACCAGTTGCTGGACTACTCCGAGCGGTTCATGCGGGCCGAGATCGCGGAGATGCCGGACGGCGTCTACTACGCGCAGGACTGCATGGAGGACGACGGCGTGACCGCGCGGCCGTACTGGATGCGGCTGAAACTGACGATCCGCGGGGACGAGGCGATCTGCGACTGGACGGACTCGGACGAGCAGGCCAAGGGGCCGGTGAACGCCACCTTCGTGGTGACCGCGGCCTCCTGCTACAGCGGGTTCCTGAACGTGATCTCGAACGACATCCCGATCAACTCGGGGGCGTACCGGCCGATCCGGCTGGTGACGAGGCCGGGCACGGTGGTCAACGTCAAGCACCCGGGACCCTCGGTGGGGGGCAACACCGAGACGCACCCCCACATCCAGAACATCGTGATCCGGGCGCTCGCCGGGGCCGCGCCGGACCGGGTGGCGGCGTCCGAGGGGGCGTCGTCCTGCAACTTCCTGTTCGGCGGGTTCCACCCGGAGTACGGCGACTACTACACGAACTACCACCTCGAGGGCAGCGGCTGGGGCGGCACCATCGACCACGACGGGAACGACGTGCAGTGCCCGAACAACGGCAACTGCCGCAACACGCCGGTGGAGATCCTGGAGACGAAGTACCCGTTCATCGTCGAGGAGTACCGGCTGCGGCCGGACTCGGGCGGGGCCGGGAAGTGGCGGGGCGGCCTGGCCAGTTCGCGCACCTTCCGGGTGGAGGCGCCGGAGATCATCGTGAACGCCCTGTTCGACCGGACGCGCACCCACGGGCCCGGCATCTTCGGCGGGCAGGAGGGAGCCAGCAGCGGCATCTTCATCCAGCGCCCGGGGGATGGCGAGTTCCGGCGCTTCTCCGAGGTGTTCGGGACGGCGTCGGACTCGAAGTTCACCCGGGTCTCGGTCACCTACGGCGACCGCATCATGCTGAACTCCGCCGGCGGGGGAGGATTCGGGCCGGCCCAGGAGCGGCCGCGGGACCTTGTCGCGGACGACGTGCGCCAGGGGTTCATCAGCGCGGAGTCGGCGCGGCGGGACTACGGGTACGAGGAGGGGAAGTGATGGCCGCCTGGAAGGAAAACGACGCCGAGTGGTTCGAGGAACGAATGATCCATTGCGGGACCTGCGGGCGGATGATCGCCAAGCGGTACCTGGAGGAGGAGTTCCCGGCGGGCCGCCAGCGGTTTTGCGGCGACGAGTGCCTCGCCCTCTACGTGGACTACGTGCTGGTGGAGCGCGGCGCGGGCTATCTGCCGCCGGAGGACATCGGCCGGACCTACGCCGACCTGATGGTGAAGTAGGGGAGGGCCATGGATTTCCGGGGCGAGTTTGCCGGGCGCACCGCGATCGTCACCGGCGGCAGCCGGGGCATCGGGGAGGCGATCGGCCGGCGGTTGGCCGCCGGCGGCGCGGCGGTGATGCTCGCGGCGCGCGAGGCCGCCGGCGCCGAGGAGGTGGCGGCGTCCATCCGCGCCAGCGGGGGCGAAGCCACGGCTGCGGCATGCGACGTGCGCTCCTCCGCCAGCGTTCGCGACCTGGTGGCGGCCGCGCTCGACCGCCACGGGCGCATCGACATCGTGGTCAACAACGCGGGCATCTCGCCGCTGCAGGCGGAGCCGCAGGACCTGCCGGAGCAGGTCTGGGACGACATCCTCGACACGAACCTGAAGGGCGCGTTCCTGCTGGCGGCGGCCGCCGCGCCGGACATGATCCGCCGCGGCGGCGGGGCGGTGGTGAACATCTCCTCGATCGCCGGGGTCTCGGCGATCCCGCTGCAGGCGGCCTACAGCGCGAGCAAGTCCGGGCTGATCGGGCTGACCCGGGGAATGGCCTTCGACTGGGCGCGACACGGCATCCGGGTCAACGCCATCGCCCCCGGCTACGTGGCGACGGAGATGAACCGCCGGGTGCGGGAGCGGGGCGCGGCGCTGGCCGGGTCCTCGCCGGAATCCATTGCCGACCCGGTCGACGCCGCCGCGCTGCGGGCGTACCGGCAGGTGGTGGGCAAGACGCTGGCGGGACGGTTCGGCGGGGTGGCGGAGATCGCGGAGGCGACGGCGTTCCTCGCCTCCGACCGGGCGTCGTTCATCACCGGCGAGACGCTCACCGTGGACGGCGGCTGGACCATCGGGGATGGGCTCGCCTGACCGGGGCAGTGGCCCGATGACGGAGGCAACGACACGGATGAACCTTTCCGGCAAGACGGCGATCGTGTTCGGGGCCAGCAGCGGCATCGGGCGGGCAACCGCGACGGCCCTCGCCGCGGCCGGGGCGGAGGTGTGGGCCGCAGCGCGGCGCATGCCGGAACTGGAGGACCTGGCGGCGGAGGCGGGCGTTTCGCCGGTCTCCTGCGACGTGAGCGACCGCGCGTCGGTCGACGCGGCGATCGCGGGGGCGCTCGATCGCGCGGGGCGGCTCGACATCGTGGTGAACGCCGCCGGGCTCAACATCAAGCGGCGGCAACTCGGCGTGCTGACCGGCGAGGATTGGGAGCGGATGATCGCGGTCAACCTGACCGGAGCCTTCAACACCCTGCAGGCGGCGCTCGGGCCAATGCGGGAGGGCGGCGGCGGGTTGATCGTGCAGGTCTCGTCCTGCTCCGGGCGGTGGGGCGATCAGTCGGGCGCGGCCTACCAGGCGTCGAAGGCGGGGATCATCGGGCTGTGCCAGTCGGCGATGGCCGAGGAGCGGCTGAACGGCATCCGGGCCACCGCGATCCTGCCGGGGCTGGTCGACACCCCGTTCCCGATGCACCGCCCGAACCCGCCAACGCGGGCGACCCTTGACCGGGCGTTGCTGCCGGAGGACATCGCCGCCGCCTGCGTCTTTCTCGCCACGTTGCCGCCGCGGGCCTACATCCCGGAACTGGTGATGCTGCCGGGCGCCCTGCAGTTCGTCGGCATGACTGCGGCCTGACCCCGGCCTGGGTCCGAGAGCACAGGAGTGCGGAAGACTGCCGGACGTTCATCGACCGCACGGCGTCGATATTGCGCGATCGATTGGCGCGCAGGCTGCGCCGGGCGAACGGATAGAATCCCGCCCACGGTCCGGACCCTGCGCCGGAGGCCGCATCTGCACCGCGGGCGCGTCGTGAAAGGCCTCGACTCCATGCTGCTCGACCAGTCCACGCTCGGCCGCCTGCCGGATCGCGTCGGCAGACCAGCCTATGACCGTTCCGCGATCTCGACCGGTATCGTCCATTTCGGCGTGGGGGCATTCCATCGGGCCCACCAGGCGATGTACGTCGATCGCCTGCTCGCGCTCGGGCACAACGGCTGGGGCATCTGCGGGGTGGGCGTGCTCGAGGGCGACCGCGCGATGCGCGATGCGCTGCGGGCCCAGGACAACCTCTACACGCTGGCCGCCAGTGCCCCGGACGGAACCTCCGAGGCACGCGTGATCGGGTCGATCCACGAGTACCTGTTCGCGCCCGACGATCCCGGGGCGGTCGTCGACCGGTTGGCCGCTTCATCCACCCGCATCGTCTCGCTGACCATCACCGAGGGCGGCTACAGCATCAACGATGCGACCGAGGAGTTCGACCCGCGCGACCCGCTCACGCTGCGCGACCTGGAACCGGGCGGCGGCCTGCCGCGAAGCGTGCTCGGCCTCCTGACTGCCGGGCTCGCGCGGCGGAGGGCGGAGGGCACGCCGCCGTTCACGGTGATGTCCTGCGACAACATCCAGGGCAATGGGCACGTCGCGCGCACCGCGTTGACCGGATTCGCGGGCCGCAAGGACCCCGCGCTCGCCGAATGGATCGGCCGCGAGGTGGCCTTCCCGAACTCGATGGTTGCCCGCATCACCCCGGCGACGACCGACGCCACGCGGGCGTGGGTGCTCGCCGAGTACGGCATCGAGGACCGCTGGCCGGTTCGCTGCGAGGACTTCACGCAGTGGGTTCTCGAAGACCATTTCCCGCTCGGCAGGCCTCCGTACGAACGCGCCGGCGTACAACTGGTTCAGGATGTCCTGCCCTACGAATTGATGAAACTGCGCCTGCTCAACGCCACCCACCAGATGATGGCGTACCCCGGCGCGCTGGCGGGCGAGAGCCTCGTTCACGATGTCGCCCGCGACCCGCTCTTCAGCCAGTTGCTGCTCGACTACATGCACCGCGAGGCGATGCCGACCCTCCAGCCCGTTCCCGGGATCGACCTCGACGCCTACTGCCAGCAACTGATCGACCGGTACAGCAACGAGGCCATCCGCGACACGCTGGCGCGGCTGGCGTTCGATGCCTCCGAGCGCATCCCGAAGTTCCTGCTCCCGGTGCTGCGCCATCAACTCGAGGCTGGCGGTGAGTTCAGGCGGTGCGCGTTCACCCTCGCGGCGTGGTGCCGGTTCATGGAAGGCGCCGACGAACTCGGGGGGCCGACGCCGATCAACGACGTCCGCTCCGCCGAACTGGCGGAGGCGGCGGTGGCGGACCGGGCGAACCCGGGGGCGTTTCTCGACGTGCGGCCGGTCTTCGGGGACCTCGGGGCCGACCACCGGCTGCGGGACACCTACGCTGGCTATCGCGCGGCCATCGCCGAAGAGGGCGTTCGGGCGGTCATCGCCCGGATCAACGCGGGCTGAGCGCGGGCAGGCGGCGCCCGTGCTGTCGGCAAGCCGGACCGCCCGCGTCGCCTCCGGGGTCCGGAGCCTGCGCGGGGCCGAGAGCCTGCCCGTGAACGAATCCGGCAGTCAATCCCGGCAACAGGCAGGGGACCCACACTGGGTCCCCTGAAAACCTCGTATGCATGCGGTTTTTCGTGGAGCGGGGGACGGGACTCGAACCCGCGACAGCCTGCTTGGAAGGCAGGTACTCTACCAACTGAGTTACCCCCGCGGGAGACACCCCCGCGTTGCTCTGACAGGATACATCGGCGTACTCGCCGGATCAACGGGCGGCGTCCGGATGTTTACCGCAAATGCGGGATTCCCTCGCTGGACGGCACGAGTAGGATGCCTGGGGCTGACGGCGAACCGGAAACGGAGTGCGATGGATGCGCGATCCCGCGAGCGTGTTTCGCCTGCTGGCGGCGGGATGGATGGCGTTGCTGATCGCGGCGCCGGCGGCGGCGGGGGCGTCTGGAACCTGGTGGCGGCCCGGGCCGGGCACGACCTGGGATATCGTGCTTTCGGTGGTTCCGACGGCGGCCAGGGCGCCTGCGGTTCAGGTGCTGGACATCGATCTGTTCGAGACGCCCGCGTCGACCATCGCGGCGCTGAAGGGTCGCGGCATCCGCGTCATCTGCTATTTCAGCGCCGGTTCGGCCGAAAACTGGCGCAGCGATTATCCGCAATTGCTGCCGTACGCCGGCAAGCCGCTGGACGGCTGGCCGGGGGAGCGATGGCTGGATGTCCGCGCTCCGCAGGTGCGGGCGGTGATGCAGGCGAGGATCGACCTCGCGGCGGCGAAGGGCTGCGACGGCGTCGACCCTGACAACGTCGATGGCTGGTCCAACGACACCGGGTTCGGGCTGAGGCGCGCCGACTCGCTCCGATACCTCCGGTTCCTCGCCGGCGAGGCGCACGCGCGCGGCATGGCCATCGGGTTGAAAAACGCCGTGGAACTGGCGCCACGGCTGGCGGGCGACTTCGACTTCGCGGTGAACGAGCAGTGCCTCGTGTACGACGAGTGCGGCAGGCTCGCTCCGTTCATCAGCAGCGGCAAGGCCGTGTTCCACATCGAGTACGGGAAGGCCTCGAAGGCGCGGGCAGTCTGCCCGAAGGCCGGCGCTCTCGGGTTCTCGACGGTCATCAAGCGGATGAACCTCGGGACGTGGGGCATCGCCTGCCGGTGAGGCTGCGCCGGGCAAAACGGCGATGGTTTGCGTACAAGAACGCTTATCCGCATTGCGGGTTTCGCCGGGAGACGGTCGTCAGGCGCGGTCGCCCCCCTCGTCCGCGAGAACGACGAGCGGCGGACGCGGTCCGGGATCGCCAGTTCGCCCGAGCACGGTACCGGGCGCGACCGACGCGGCGAGCGCGCTCCCGGGCATCGCCGGCCGGCCGGCCGGTTGCACCACATCGAGAATCAGCGCGCCATCGCCGCAGCGCACGGCAAGGACCCCCTTCCGGGCGATGACCTGCCCGGCTTCGCCGGCGTCGGCCACGAGGACGCTCGCCCGGTGAACCTGGAGCAGCCTGCCGTCGAGCGTGGTCCAGCAGCGCGGCCACGGCCAGAAGGCCCGGACCTCCCGTTCGATTTCGGCGGCGGGCCTGTTCCAGTCGATCCAGCCGTCCTCCTTGCGGAGCATCCGGGTGATGGTGGCGCCGCCGGGCTGCGGCATCGGGGGCAGCAGGCCGGCGACGAAATGCGGCAAATCGCGGACCGCAAGAGCGGCGCCCGCTTCCGCGAGCGCCGCGGCGAGGGTCTCGCTGGTGTCCGCAGGCCCGACCGGCACCCGGACCGACGAGATCATGTCGCCGGTGTCGAGGCCCACATCCATGACCATGAGGGTGACGCCGGTCTCTCGCTCCCCCATCGCGATGGCCGTCTGGATCGGGCTGGCGCCGCGATAGGCCGGGAGCAGCGAGCCGTGCAGGTTGACGCAGCCGAACCGCGGCAGGTCGAGCGTCTTGCGGCCGAAGATCAGGCCGAACGCGGCGACGACAAAGAGATCCGCCCCGGCGTCGGCCAGCGGTTGACGGGCTTCCGCGGTACGGAGGCTGGCGGGCTGGTAGAGCGGCAGACCGAGGCTGGCGGCGGCGATGGCCACCGGCGGCGCGGCAAGCCTGCCGCCGCGGCCGGCGGGCCGGTCGGGCTGGGAGACGACGAGGCGCAGGTCGAAGGCGGGGTCTTCGGCAAGCCCGCGCAAGGCCGGGACCGCAAACTCCGGGGTGCCGAAAAAGACGGTCCGCAGGGCCATTGTCTGCCTTTCCCGCTCGCCAGCCGCCCGGCTCTCGACCGGAACGGCGGAGGATGGCTAGAATCGCGCGCATGATCGCAGGTCGCATGTACCCGCCGCGAGCCTCGAAGGTCACCGCCCTTGCGCTCGCGCTCGTGTGGCTGGCCGCCATTTCCCTCCGTGTTTTCGGCATCAACTGGGACCAGGGGCAGGATCTGCACCCGGACGAACTCTTCGTTGCCAAGATCGTCATCGTGGACCGCATCCGTCCGGCCTGGCCGCCAGACGCCGCGAACCTGCTCGATCCGGGAGCCAGCCTGCTCAACGCCCGCTCCAACGACCCCGCCACCGGGCAGCCGCGGGAGTTCGCCTACGGCTCCCTGCCGCTCTACGTCACCGACTTCTCGGCGTTCGTGCTGGGAAAGATCAGCGGCGTCAACTGGAACACCGCGGACCGCGTCTACCTCGCCGGCCGTTTTCTCTCGGCGCTGCTCGACAGCCTGACCGTGCTGGTGGCCGCGGCCATCGGCATACGGGTGGCGGGAATGCGGGCCGGCCTGCTGGCCGCGCTGCTCGCCGCGCTCGCGCCGATGATGATCCAGCTATCCCACTTCTTCACCACCGACAGCTGGCTTGCGTTCTTCGTCGCCGTCTGCATCTGGCAGTGCGTGGCGGCGGTGCAGGACGGCGGGGCAAGACCGCTGGTGCTGGCCGGTCTCGCGTCCGGGCTTGCGCTCGCGACCAAGGGCAGCGTGTTCACCCTGTTCGCGGTGGTTGCCCTTGCCGGCGCGCTGCAAGCCGCGAGACGCTGGCAGGGCGGCGACCGATCGGGCGCGGCCCGTGCGCTCGTGGCGCGCGGGTTCGCGTCGGCCGCGGCCGCGCTCGCGGGATTCGCCATCTTCGAGCCGTACGCCCTGCTCTCGCCCGGCATCTATCTCCAATCGCTGCGGACGCAGGCGGACATCGTGCGGGGCAGGTTCGACGTGCCCTTCACCCGCGTTTTCGTGGCGGAGGGGCCGCTTTACCCGATCGAGCAGTTCGTCCGTTGGGGCGTGGGCCCGGTTGCCGGGCTGCTGTGCCTTCTGGGGGTGGCGTTGCTATGCCGGATGGCATGGAGGGACCGCACCGGCCCGGCGGTGGTCCTGCTGGCGTGGCTCGGGGTGTTCTCGCTGGTGATCGGACTCTCGGAGGTGCGCTTCCTGCGGTACCTCGCGCCGCTGGTTCCGGTGCTGGCCGTCGCCGGCGGGATGGCCATCGACGCGATCTGGGGCGCCGTTTCCGCGAAGGCCGGGCGGTGGGCGGGCGCGGCGGCGACGGCGGCGCTGCTCGGCGGTTGCGCGCTGTGGACCGTGGCGTTCATGTCGGTCTACGCCGGCGAGCACCCGCGGCTGGCCGCCTCCCGCTGGATGTTCGACCGGATCCCGCCCGGGTCCTCGGTCTCCGCCGAGTACTGGGACGATGCCCTCCCCCGCAACTTCGGCCCGGTCCTGAGCGCGCAGGCAATGAACTTCGCCACCGTTCCGGCGGACATGTACTCGGACCGCCCGCCGCCCGACGCGGCCGCGTCGCTGTATGCCCTGACGCAGGACGCCGACTACATCGTGCTCTCCTCGAACCGGGTCGAGCGCTCGATCCGCGCCGCTCCCTGGCGGTACCCGGTGCAGATTCATTTCTACGATCTGCTCGAGGACGGATCGCTCGGCTATCGCCTGGCGGGATCATGGGAGCGCCCGCCCAAGCTTGGACCGTGGCGCATCGACGACCAGAGCGCGGACGAGTCGTTCATCAACTACGACCATCCGGCCGTGCGCATCTACCAGCGCGAGCAGGCCATCGACCGTGCCGCGTTCGACCGCCTGATGGCGCCCGCGCTGGCCGAGCCGTGGTCCGCGACTCGCCATCCCCCGGGCGAGTCGCTGCTGCTCGAAACCCCGGTCGGGCAACTGCCGGTGGTCGGTGACGCCCGCTGGAGCGCCGCTTTCACCGGCGGCACGGCCGGCGCGGTTGCGGTTTGGGTGGCGTTGCTGGTCCTGCTGCAGGCGGCCGCGCTGCCGCTTGCCGCCCTGCTCTTTCCGCGGTTCCCCGATCACGGATGGGGCCTCGCCCGGCTGATTGCGCTGCTCGCGGGAGGCTATCTGGTGTGGCTCGGGGCGAGCGTCGGCCTGATCCGGTTCGAGGCGGCGTGGTGCTGGACGTCGCTCGGGCTGGTGGCGGCGGGAGCATGGCTCTGGTCCCGGCGCGGAGGTTCCGCGGGGCTTGCCCTGATCCGGCCGGGCCGGGCAGCCTGGGGCGCGGAAGCGGCGTTCTGGGGCGTGTTCCTGCTCTTCCTCGCCTTCCGGTTCCTGAATCCCGACAGCTGGCATCCGATCTGGGGCGGCGAAAAGCCGATGGAGTTCGCCCACCTGAACGCCATCCTGCGAAGCCCTGGCTTCCCGCCCGTCGACCCGTGGTTCGGCGGCGGCTACCTGAACTACTACTACTACGGCACCTACCTCATGGCCTGGCTGATCAAGCTGACCGGCATCCCGTCGGAGATCGCCTTCAATCTCGCCCAGCCCACGGTGATGGGGTTGCTCGCGGCGGCGGCGTTCAGCGTGGGCGCCGCCCTGGCCCGAAGCCTGTCGGGCAGCGAGCGACTGGCGAGGCTCGGCGGCGCGCTGGCCGTCGTGTTCGCGGTGCTGATTGGGAATCTGAAGACGGCCGCGCTGCTGCTTTCCAGCAGGGTGCCCCCCCGCGATGACTTCGGCGCGTGGGTCTGGGAACCGAGCCGGGCCATCGCCGACGCGATCACCGAGTTTCCGTTCTTCAGCGGGCTCTACGCGGATCTTCACGCGCACGTCATCGCGCTGCCGATCACCGTGCTGGCCATCGCCCTTGGCTTTTCGATCGCCCACGGCGAACGCCGCCATGCCGGCGACCAGCTGGCCATGCTGGCCCTCACCTTCGGCGCGCTGAGCGCCACGAATGCGTGGGATGTGCCGGTCTACGCCGCGCTCGGGATCGCCGCGGTATGGCTCGGCACGGCGGCGGTCGAGCCGTTCGGCAGGCGGCTTGCCCTCTTTGCCGCGACCTCGGCGGGGCTTGCCGCCGCCTCGTACGTGCTGTACCTGCCCTTCCACCGCAGTTTCGTCGCTCTCTTCGGCTCGCTCGCGCCGGTGCGCGACCCGACCCCTCTCGGGCAGTGGCTGCTGCATGCTGGCGGGCTCTCGGCCATCGTCGCCGCCGGGCTTGTCGCGCTGCAACTGCCCCGGGCGATGCCCCTCCGTCTCGACTGGGTACGGGCCGGGTCGCTGCTGGCGGCCCTCGCCGTGGTCTGGTTTCTGGCGGCGGTCGGCGCGATGATCGCCGGGTTTCCGGTCATGCCCGCGGGCCTGATCGGCACGACGATCGTCACCGTGTTCGCCGGGGGCGCCAGCTGGGCGAGCTCGATCCGCCGCGGGATTCCCGCGGGCGAGGCATGGATCGACCGCCTGCCGACGGTGGTCGGGGTCCTCATCGCGTTGATGGCGATCGTTCAGGGCAGGCTGGTGCTGGCGTTGGCGGCCGGCGGGATGACCGTCGCCGCGCAGGGCTTCCTGTTCGGCAGGACCACCGGGCGGCGGTTCGTCGCGCTGCTGGCCGGGGCGGCCTTCGGCGTGATGGCGGGAGTCGAACTGGTGGTGGTGGCGGACGATCTGCTCGGAGGTCCCGCCTACCGGATGAACACGGTGTTCAAGTTCTACAACCAGGTCTGGATCCTGCTGGCGCTGACCGCGGCCGCGCTGGTGGCGGCCGCGCCGCGCGGACAGGCGTTCCTGTTCGACAGCGCACGGGTCCGGCGCGGCTGGTGGACGCTGGCCGCATCGCTGGCGGTGGTGGTGGCGGCGGCCTCGCTGCTCTACCCGGTGTTCGCCGTTTCGCCGCGGCTGCACCAGCGGTTCGGGCCGGATCTCGGGAGCGGCTCGCTGAACGCGCTCGACTGGATGAACACGGCCTCCCTTCCCTCGGCGGGGTTCCCCGACGGCGCCATCGCGTACCGCGACGACCGGGCGATCATCGACTGGTTCAACGCCGAAGTTCCCGGCACGCCGATGATCGCCGAGGCCACCATCGGCCCGTACCGCTGCAACGGCTCGCGGATCTCCATCGCCACCGGGCTGCCGACCGTGCTGGGCTGGGAGCGGCACGAGGCGCAACAGCGCTATCTCGCGAGCCTCGAAGGCCGCGCCCCCGACGTGTTCCGCCTGTACGACAGCACCGACCCCGCCGAGAAACTGGCCATTGCCCGCCGGTATGGCGTCGAGTACATCGTGGTCGGCGATCTCGAACGCGCCTATCCGGATCCGGGCAACGAATGCGCGGCGCGGAATCCGGCGGGCATCGAGACCTTCGGGCGCATGACCGGAGACAGCCTGGAGATCGCGTTCACGAGCGGCGATTCGGTGGTGTACCGGGTTCTGCCCGAACCTGCCGCGGCTGGCGACGGCGCGTGATGACAGACGCCGAGGCCATCCTTCGCTGGCTGGGCGTGGTGCTCGCCTTTGCGGCGGCCGGCTTGCCGCTGGCGCGGCTACTGCTGCCTTCCGGGGGATTTGCCGCCGCGGCGCTCGCACCGCCAGTCGGAGTGCTGGCGGGCGTCTTTCCGGCGTGGTTCGCCGCGGCGGCCTTCGGGGTCCCCTACTCCACCGCAGGGTTGTGGGCGTCGCTGGCGATCGTGTCGGCGGTCGGCGGGGCTGCCCTTGCGCGGCGCGTCCGCGGCGGCGCGCCCGGGCAAGGCGCAGCGCGGAGCGTTCTTCCGGCCCTGGGGGTGGTCGTTGCCGGATTCGCCTCCGGGGTGTGGCTGCGGGGCTTCACTCCCGACCTCACCGGCACCGAAAAGCCCATGGATATCGCGTTTCTAGCCAGCTCAATGCGGACAATCTCGATGCCGCCGCCCGATCCCTGGTTCGCGGGCGAGGCGATCAACTACTACCACCTCGGGTACGTGCTGTTCGGGGCGGTCGGGCGGATGGCGGGGGTCGCGCCGTGGGTCGCCTTCAACCTCGCCGTTCCGACCGTGCTGGCGATGGGCCTCGCCGGGGCCGCGGCCGCTGGCTGGACGCTGGTCCGCCCGTGGCGCGGGGCCCGGGCCGCGGCCGCCGGGGCGGCCGCCACCGCCTTCCTGGTGATGATCGCCGGCAACCTCTACGCGCCGTGGCGGCTGCTGGCGGATTTCACCGCCACCCGCGACGCCTGGTGGTGGGACGGCGCGCGGGGCATCGGCTGGCATTCGAGCCGGATCGTCTGCGACGGGCCGCGCGCCGGGGCCGCGTGCGCCTTTCCCTCCGTGGAGACCATCAACGAGTTCCCGTTCTTCAGCGTGCTGCTCGGCGACCTGCACCCGCACCTGATGGCGCTGCCGTTTGCGCTGGCGACCATCGCAGCCGCGGCGGGTCTGGCGCTCGCGGGTCCGGGGGTCTCGATCGTCTCCTGGCGGCTCCGGATCGCGGCGCTCGGCGCGCTCGCAGGGTCGCTCTACGCGATCAACAGCTGGGACTTGCCGACCTGCCTCGCCGCGGCGGCGCTCCTGCTGGCCGTGACGCAGCGCTCGCGCGGGCGCGCCATCGCTGGCGACCTCGGCACGCTCGCCGCTGGCGCACTGCTGCCATGGCTGCCGTTCTGGCTCCGCTTCGACCCGCCCACCAACCGCGGCGCGCTCGGGCCGCTGTCGGCGGTCGCGCCCCACGTCGGCGAGCGAACCTCGATCGGGGAGTTTCTGACTGTGTTCGGCGTGCTCGCGCCGCTGGCGGGACTGGCCGTCTGGTCGTGCTGGGCCGCGGCCGGGAAGCCGCTGGGCGCGCGGGCGGCCGGGGCGCTGGCCGCCGGGGCGGTGCTGGCGATCGCGCTTCAGGCCCCGGTCCTGCTGATCGCCGCCATCGGAGCAGGCGCGGCGGCGCTGGCGCTGCACCGGCAGCGGGGAACGGGCGAGACCACCGTGCCCGCCGCTCTGGCGATGCTCGGATTCGCGCTCCTGGCCGCGGTCGAATTGTTCTACCTGCGGGACGTCTTCGAAAGCAGATTGAACACCCTGTTCAAGGTCTTTTACCAGGTCTGGGTGCTGTTCGGGGTATCCGGCGGGGCCGCCGCGGTGCTGCTGGCCACCGCCGCCCGCCGCCGCGCGGCGCGGCTGGCGTGGGCAGGCGCGGCGGCGGCCGTCGCCGCGGCGTTGCTCGTCTACCCGCTGCTGGCGAGTTGGCAGTGGATTCGCGACTGGCCGTGGTCCGGCGACGGCTCCTGGCGCGGTCTCAACGGGCTCGCCTACGCAGAGGAGAGCTATCCCGGGGAAGCCGCGGGCATTCGCTGGCTGAACGCTCACGCGCGGCCGGGAGACGTCGTCGCCGAAGCGCCGGGCTGCTCGTACTTCCCCGTTGGTGACCTGCCGACCAATCGATTCTCCGCGCATACCGGTGCGCCGGCGGTGATCGGCTGGCCGGGCCACGAGCGCCAGTGGCGGGCGGGCCAGCCAGGAATGCTCGACCAGATCGCGCCGAGGGGCGCCGATCTGGTCCGCATCTACGCCGAGCCCGGCGGTCCACTCCCACAGGCCTACGATGTCCGCTGGCTGGTGCGGGGACGCTACGAGACCGGGGACTGGAGCGACCGCTGCGACACGGCGGGGCCCTACCCGGGGATCGATGCGCCGGGCTGGCCGGGGCCCGGTTGGACGCTCGCCTTCGAGCAGGACGGGGTCGCCATCTACGAGCGGCGTTGACGGTCGCTTCCGGCGGTTCCTATACTCGCGCCCGGACGGGGTGTGGCGCAGTTGGTAGCGCGCGGCGTTTGGGACGCTGAGGCCGGAGGTTCGAGTCCTCTCACCCCGACCAGGCGGCCGGTCCTTCCCGGCCCCGCCCCGAGGCCTCATGCCCGATTCCGCCGACCTCTTCGCCGCGCAGGTCGCCGATCCCTCGCGCCACGCCGTGGCCGATTTCTCGGTCACGTCCAATACCCTGCTGGTGCTCTTCGGCGGCATCGCCGGGGGCGTGTCGATGCCGGTCTACGAGTTCTTCCGCGTCACCGAGGGCTATCCGGCGAAACGCCTGTTCCTGCGCGACCCCCGGTACTCCTGGTACCTCCGTGGCCTTCCCGGCGTTGGCGACGACGAGGCCAGCGTGGTTGCCGCGCTGCGCGATGCGATCCGGCAGTCGGGCGCGGCGCGGGTCGTGGTGGCGGGCGCTTCCGCGGGCGGATTCGCCGCGATGCGGATGGGCGCGGCCATCGGCGCAGAACGAGTGCTGGCGTTCTCGCCCCAGACCTTCATCGACGGCCCGGGCAGGGCAGCCGCGGGGGACGACCGTTGGGGTCCCCAGATCGCCGCGCTTCACGCCGCGCTCGGCCCGGAGTCGCCGCTGTACGACGCGATTCCAGCGGTCGCCGCCGCCCCCGGCGTGGCGTTCGAGGTCCACGTCAGCGACGACGAACCGCTCGACATGCTCCATGCTAAGCGGCTTGCGAGCCTGCCGCAGGTGACGATCGCGATTCACCGCCGCGGTGGCCACCGCCTGGTGAAGCACCTGCGGGACAACGGCGAGTTGCGCGGGATTCTCGCCCGCGCGCTCGGGGAGCCAACCGCGTCCGGAGGCACCTGAATCGCCGGTTGCCCGGAGGCGCGTCCACTCCGTTGCAATGGGAGCCCGCTGCCCGTATCCTCGCGCGCCGGGGGCGGTCCTTTGCGGCAAGGAGCGCGCGATGACGAAACGGGACGACAGCCTCTTCCACGAGATCAAGACGGTCACCGAACTCGCCGGCCCGGTGGGGCATGAGGACGCGGTGCAGGACTGGCTGCACGACCGCTGGGAGCGGGCCGGGTTCGAGGTCCGCCGCACGCGGGTCGGCAACCTGCTGGCGCGGGTTGGAGGCCGCGGGCCGAAGATCGTGCTGTTCGGCCACGCGGACGAACTCTGTCTTGTGGTGAAGAGCGTCACCGACGACGGGTTCCTGCATCTCTGGTACTACGGGGCGAACCCCGACGGCTACCCGCCGAAGTGGTTCATGCCGCTCTACCAGCCAGCCCTCGTGGTCACCTCCCGCGGCACGGTCGAGGGCGTGTTTGCGAAGGCCAGCGGCCATGTCACCGGCGGCAAGATCCGCGACAAGGAAAGACCGACTGGCAGGACTGGTTCATCGACGTCGGCGCGCGCAGCCGGGAGGAGATCGAGGGCCTTGGCATCCATCCCGGCGCCCGGGTGCTCTGGAACCCGCCCACCCGCCGCATCGGCCGGAACATCACCGGCAAGGCAATGGACGACCGGGTGGCGCTCGTCATCGCTACGCTGGCGGCGGAGCGGGCGAACCGGGGCAACCTCGCCTACGAGGTGTGGCTGGCCTCGACGGTGCAGGAGGAGAACGGCCTGATCGGGGCCGCCAGCCTCGCCGACGAGGAGCGGTTCGACCGCTCGATCGCCATCGATGTCGGGCTCACCGGCGACCACCCCGGGCCGGACGAGCGGGACTTTCCGAACCGCCTCGGCGCGGGTCCGGCGGTCGTGTATCAGGATGCCTCCTGCCACTATTCGCGGCGGCTCTCCGACGAACTCGTCGCCTGCGGGGAGGCCGCGGGCATTCCGGTGCAGCGGGCCGTCTACCAGTTCTACGGGAGCGACGGGGCCTCGATGCTGCGGCGCGGCGTCGAATCGGCGCTGGTCACCTATCCGACCCGCTACACCCATTCCCCGATCGAGACGATCGACGAGGACGACGTCGAGCGGACGATCGACCTGCTGGCGGCGTTCGTTCAGACGTCCATGCCGGGAGCATCCCGATGACCGGCCCGGAGCCGAGCCCGGCCATGTCCGAACTGGCCGCCTGCGCCGGCATCGACCCCGAACTGCTCGAGCGCGAGGAGGTGGCGGTCTACCTCCGCGACATGGCGCGCGCCCTGCGCGACCTGTACGGAGATTCGAACCCACCGGCGCTGACCGGCTTCGATCCGGAGTGGCCGGAGGAGCGTGAATGACCAGACACGATCTCGACTCCCTGCGCGGGCAGGCCGCCGCGGTCCGGGCCGGCGCGGTCACGCCGGAGGATCTAGTGAGGCGGGCGTTGGCGCGCATCGCCGAGACCGATGGCGACCTTCACGCCTGGACCGTCGTCGACGGCGACCGCGCCCTCGCCGAGGCACGGAGCATCGCGGCGCGGCTGGCCGCGGGGGAGACTCCGGGACCGCTGGCCGGGACGCCGGTCGGAATCAAGGACATCATCGACGTCGAAGGGCTCCCGACTCGCTGCGGTTCCGCGGTGCACGCGCACGCCGGTCCGGCGACGGCGGATGCCGACGTCGTGTCCCGGCTGCGCGCGGCCGGGGCGATCGTGATCGGCAAGACCGTGACCCAGGAGTTCGCGGCCGGGGTGCTCAGCCCGCCTGCACCCGCACCTGCAGGTCCGGGTTCAGCAGCGCCAGCCGGGCCGGATCCTCCGCCAGCAATGGGG
>JBJTKE010000264.1:0-18885 GCA_046096285.1 Chloroflexota bacterium | reverse complement strand
GCGCGGGGCGCGGCGGGCGCGGCGCCCTGGGGGCGGCGGGCGGCATCCGGTCGCCCATGAACGCCGCGATCATGTCGATCGGCAGGGGAAAGACGACCGTGGTGTTCTTCTCAACGCCGATCTCGGTCAGGGTCTGCAGGTAGCGCAACTGGATGGTCATCGGGTTCTCGGAGATCACGTCGGCGGCCTCGGCCAGTTGCTGGCTGGCCTGGTACTCGCCCTCGGCGTGAATGATCTTCGCCCGCTTCTCGCGCTCGGCCTCGGCCTGCCGCGCCATCGCCCGCTGCATCGACTGCGGCAACTCGACGTCCTTCACCTCGACGATGGAGACCTTGATGCCCCACGGCTCGGTCTGCTCGTCGATGATCCGCTGCAACTGGATGTTGATCGCCTCCCGCTCCGAGAGCAGGTCGTCCAGCGAGGATTGCCCCAGCACCGAGCGCAGCGTCGTCTGCGCGATCTGCGATGTGGCCCGGATGTAATCGGCCACGTTGGTGACCGCCGCGTTCGGGTCGATGACCCGGAAGTAGGCCACCGCGTTTACCCGCACCGTCACGTTGTCGCGGGTGATCACCTCCTGCGCCGGGATGTCCATCGTCACCGTCCGCAGGTCCACCTTCTGCATCCGCTCGATGAACGGCAGCAGCAGAATCAGCCCCGGCCCGCGTGGCCCGACCAGCCTGCCCAGCCGGAACACCACCCCGCGCTCGTATTCCTGCACCACCTTGACCGTCGAGAAAAAGATGATGGCGAGGAAGATCGCCAGCAGCACGAACAGCGGCGACACGCCGAACAAGCCCATGACCCGGATCCTTTCGCGAGGCCGACCAGCGCCGGCGCGGAAAACGCGGAAGATGAGGAGAACGAGGAACGCGAGGAAAACGCGAGAAACGCGCGCAACGGGGAACCCGGGCGGTCTCCTATCCCGGATCGGCCGGAAGTGGCGGCGGCGGCGGCAGGATCGCCACCCCGGCGGTGGCCGCCTCCGGCGCGGTCGCCCGCCGCACGATCAGCCGCAGCCCATCGAGGCCGCTCACCGCCACCGGCGCCCCGGCCGGGATCGCCGCCCCGTCCGCCGCCGTCGCCTGCCACAGTTCGCCCCCGACGAACACCACCCCGTCCGGCGCAAGGTCCTGACGGGACAGTCCCACCGCGCCGAGCAGTCCCTCCCGCCCGGTGGCGGGCTTCGTCCGGTGGCTGCGCGCCACGAAGGCGGCGACCGCAATGGCCAGCAGCCCGATCACCGCCGCCACGAGCCAGATCAGCGGCCGCGGGATGGCCAGCGCGGGCGCGACGGCGCGGTCGATCAGCATGGTCGAGCCGAGGATGAAACTCACGAGCCCTCCGATCGTCAGGATGCCGAAACTCGGCACGAACAGGTCCGCCACGAACAGCAGGAAGGCCAGCCCGATCAGCAGCGCGCCGGTCCAGTTCACCGGCAGCGTGCCGAGCCCGTACAGCCCCAGCAGCAGGCAGAGCGCCCCGGTCACCCCCGGGAAGAGGGCCCCCGGGCTGGACAGTTCCATGAACAGCCCGAAGCCGCCGATGGTCAGCAGCAGGTAGGCAATGGCCGGAGTCGAGAGCAGCGTCAGCAGCGCCGCCAGCCAGCCCATGCCCGCCGTCGAAACCGTCGCCCCAGCCGTTTCGATGACCGTGCTGCCCGCGGCGGTGCGCACCGGGCGCCCATCCGCCGTCGCAAGCAGGGTGGGCAGGTCCGGGGCGATGGCGTCGATCACGCCGAGGCGGAGGGCCTCCTCGGCGGTGACGCTGGCGGCCTCGCGGACCGCCGCCTCGGCCCAGCCGGCGTTGCGCCCGGAGCGTTCGGCCAGCGCCCGGAGTTGGGAAACGGCGTCGTTGGTGACCTTGCGGGCCATCGTGTCGTCGAGGTCCCCGCCGTCGCCGCCCACCGGCGAGGCGGCGCCGATCCGTGTGCCCGGAGCCATCGCCGCGAACCCGGCCGCGTAGGTCACGAACACCCCGGCGGAGGCCGCGCGCGCATTCTCCGGGGCGACCCACACGGCGACCGGAGCGGCGCTGTCGAGGATCGCGCGCACGATCCGGTCGCTGCTCGCCATCAGCCCGCCCGGGGTATCGAGTTCGATCACGATCAGGGCGTCGCCGCGCTCGTTGGCCGCGGCGATCTCGCCGGCCAGCCAGTCGGCGACGGGCGGCACGATCGGCCCGTCGAGCGGCAGCACCGTCACGGTGGGCTCGGTCGCCGCGCGCGCGCCCGTGGCAAGAATCCCGGCAAGCGCGGGCAGGATGAGCGCCAGGACCAGCAACGCCAGCGGCGGAATCGGGCGGCGGGAGCGCGGTGCAACCATGACGGCCTCCGTCGCGAGTTGACCTGAGTATAGGCGCAGGAGGCGTCCGGGACGGGCGGCGGCCGCTACCGGATGGCCAGGTGGGCCGGCCGGCGCGCCGGGAAAAGCAACGGGCGAGCGGCTGATGCCGTTCGCCCGTCGCCTCCCTTCCCCTGCGGCCCGAGCCGGTTGTCGCCGGCAGCCGGTTCCCGCCGGCCGCCGCGGCGTCGGCCGCGATCCCGTGGAGTTGTCGTCGTTGACCCCGGCCCCGCCTAGGCGCCCGGGATGCGCGGGAACGTCCCCGGCATGGTCATCGGCGGCCGCCCGGCGGATTCCACCACCTCGCCGTCGATCACGATCGTACTCTCCTCGCTGGTGAAGACCTGCGCGTCGGCCTGGTTGCGCCGCTCCCGGCCATCGACGGTCACTGTGCCCCCGCCCGCGCCGATGCCTGCGCCGATCGCGACGGGAAGGCCGAGCGTGGCCGGGTTGAACCCGCCAGCGGTTCCCGCGATCTCCGGCAACTCGATCTCCGCCTCGTACCCCGTCGCCCCGCCGGGTGCGGCCTGCCCGGCCAGCGGCCACGGCGACGCCGGCTGCGCCCCCGCCACCATCGCCCCCAGCGGGATCAGCGCCGCAGCCACCGCCGCCGCGACCAGCAGCCGGCGCGGCGCGCCGCGGGCGCGCCGAGGCCGCGGCATCTCGAAGAGGACGACCCCATCCGGGAACGGCGAGGCCATCACCGGCAGCCGCTCTTCCTCCGCCCGGGCCAGTCGCGTCAACCCGGCCAACGCCCGCGGATCGTCGCCCCGGTCGAGCGCGCGGTCGGCGTAGAGGCCGGCGATGCCGTCGGCCGGAAGCGGCCGCATCTCGGGCCAGGTTGGGTAGGCGGTTGGCTGGCTCATCTCGGCTCCTGCGCGATGCGAGGTCGGACGGTGACCGCGGCGGGAAGGAGTCGGGGGCCTTCACGGAGACTGTACGTACACCCTGTACCTCCGGGAGCATACCAGCGCGGCCGTCCGGTGACAAGCAGGCAGCGCCCCTGTCGCATGGCGCGATTCCCGCCCCGGGTGGACAATGCCGGGAACGTTCGAGCCCACCCGGAGCGCGACCAATGACCGATGCCCCCGCCACCGATCTCCTCTACCAGCGCGACAGCCAGGTCCGCGCCTTCGACGCGGTTGTCGTGGCCGTCGATCCCGCCGCCCGCGCCGTCGCCCTCGACCGCACCGCCTTCTACCCCGGCGGCGGTGGCCAGCCCTGCGACCTCGGGGCGCTCTCCGCGGGCGGGGCCGCCTGGCCGGTCACCGGCGCCAGCAAGGCCGGGTCCGTCGTGTGGCACGTGCTCGGCGGCGATGATCCCCTGCCGGCCCCCGGCGCTGCCGTCCGCGGCGACCTCGACTGGGACCGCCGCTACCAGTTGATGCGCACTCACACCGCCCTGCACGTCCTCTGCGGCGTCGTCTTCCGCGATTACGGCGCGCTCGTCACCGGCGGCAACATGGCCGTTGACGGGGCGCGCATGGACTTCGAGATGGACTCCAGCGAGTTCACCCCCGAGCGGGTGGCCGAAATCGAGGCCCGCGCCAACGCGGAGATCGCCGCCGGCCGCGACATCCGCGTCCAGATCCTCCCCCGCGAGGAGGCCTTCGCCATCCCCGATCTGATCCGGACCAGGATCAACCTCCTGCCCGAGGGCATCCCCGAGGTCCGCACCGTCGAGATCGTCGGCCTCGACCTCCAGGCCGACGGCGGCACCCACGTCCTCAACACCCGCGAGGTCGGCGGCATCAAGGTCGTCGGCACCCGCTCCAAGGGCAAGGCGAACAAACGGCTCGAGATCGTTCTGGTCGATCCCTCCTAGCCGCGGGAGCACCGCTCGCGGCAAGATTCCCCGGCACGACCGGCTTTTCACCGATGGGACGCGCACGCATGGCCATTGACTTCACCCGCACCTCCCGGCGCATCGAGCCCTTGCGCGAGTCGGTCTGGCTCACCGTCGACGCCATGTTCGAACAGAACCCGGACATGATCTTCTTCGGCAACGGCGCGCCCGCCCTTGACCTCATGCCCGCCGACCGCCTCGCCGCCGCCAGCGCGGAGGTCTTCCGCGACGGCCCCGGCCTGCTCTCCTACGGCGAAACCGAAGGGTACGCCCCCCTCCGCGACCTCATCGTCGAGCAGATGGCCGCGATCGGAGCGCCCGCCGCCGCCGACGGGATCATCGTCGTCAACGGCAGCCAGGAGGGCATGGATATCGTGGGCCGCACCCTCCTCCAGGAGGGTGACATCGTCCTCGTCGAGGGGCCCACTTTCCCCGACGCCATCCGCCTCTACCAGTCGCACGACGCCGAGGTCGTCGCCATGCCGATGGACGGGCAGGGGATCGTGGTCGAGGCGCTCCCGGCCCTGCTCGACCGCCTGCCCCGCACCCCGAAGTTCCTCTACACCATCCCGACCTTCCAGAACCCCTCCGGCACCACCCTCCCGCTCGACCGCCGCCATGCCCTCGTCGAGCTCGCCCGCGAGCGCGGCATCCTCCTCGTCGAGGACGATCCCTACAGCGCCTTCCGGTACGACGGCGACCCCCTGCCGCCCCTGCGCGCCCTCGAACCCGACTCCGTCTACCTCGGCACGTTCTCCAAGACCATCGCCCCCGGCCTCCGCGTTGGCTGGATCAGCGCCCCCGAGCCGTTGCTCCGCCACTTCTTCGCGGTCAAGGAGGTGATGAGCATTTCCAACTCCCGCCTCGCCACCCGCGTGGTCTACAACGCGGCCCGCGACGGCTTCCTCGACGCCCACCTCGCCGAGGTTCGCGACGCCTACCGCCTGCGCCGCGACACCCTCCTCGCCGCGATGGAGGAATACCTCCCGCCGCAGGCGACGTGGGTCCGGCCGGAGGGCGGGTTTTTCGTCTGGGTCGATCTTCCCGAGGACGCCGACACCGACGCCCTGCTTGCGAAGGCCGCCGCCAACGGCGTCATCTTCCTGCCCAGTTCGTGGTTCTTCCCCGGCCGCGGCAGGCGCAACGGCTTCCGCCTCAGCTTCTCCGCCATCCCGGTCGAGCAGATGGCCGAGGGCGTCCGCCGCATCGGCCAGGTGCTGGTCTAGGCGGTTTCGCTGGCCCGGCCGGCGCCGGCCGCCCGCCCGCCCGGCATCTCCGCCGCGCGCTGCGCCCGCGCCATCAGCCCCGCGTCCTCGAGGTCGGCCCCGGCCGCGAGCGCCTCGTCCAGCCCCTCCGCGCCGAGGTTCGCCTGGGCTCGCGCCAGCACCTCCCGCGCCAGCGCCGAGGCGTAGTCGTCGTCCCGCATCAACCGGTCATCCAGCCTCAGCGACGCGCCGAGCAACTCTGCGGCCAGCCTCGCGGACGCGGCGTCCCGCCGCCCATCAGTCGCCGGCGCCGTGGCCGGACCCAGCGCCATCGCCGCCAGCACGATGCCGCATAGCTGCCGCGTCACCGTGTGGCGGACCTCCAGCCCGATCCGCAGCGCCTCGATCAGGGCCGCGGCCGCCTCCTCCCACCGGTCCTGCCGGTACCGGGCATATCCCGTGAGCGCCAGCGGGTAGCACAGGAACCCGGTCAGCCCGAGCGCCCGGCGCTGGGCCGAAACCGAGGCCAGCAGCCGCTTGGCCTCCGCGAACTGCTCGCGGGCGAGCGCCACGCAGCCCGCCACCTGCGCCGCCGCCGATCTGGCGAACGACGGTTCGTCCTCCCCGGCCAGCGTCATCGCCCGCCGCAGGGCGACGTCTGCCCGCTCCTGCAGGCCCTCCAGGAAGAGGATGGTCGCCGCCTCGTAGGTGAGAGTCCGCACCATCTCGTCCCGGTCGCCGCTGGCCGCCGCCATCGCGTGCAGCCTCGGGACGGCCTCCCGGTCCGGATGGCGCCACAGCAGGGAGTAGTGGGCGTGCCAGGCCGCGCAGACGAAGCGTTCGGCGGCGGTCGCGGCGCGCGGCTCCATCGCCACGACCCGCTGGAACCAGCGGGCGGCCTGCGCCTCCTCGTCGATCATCTCCCAGACCCAGCCCAGCGCGCCGGCGATCCCGCAGGCCGCGGCGTCGTCGCCCGACACGATCGCGTAGTCCAGCGCCGCGCACAGGTTCATCCGCTCCCGGCGCGCCAGGTCGAACCCCGCGCGCGGGGAGTTGCCCAGCACCGCCGCCCGCGCCTCCGCAGCCACCGATTGCATCAGCGCCGCGTGCCGGGACAGGGTCTCGCCGGTCTCGCCCGCCTCCTCCAGCGCCGCCCGGCCCGCCAGCCGGATCGGCTCCAGCATCACGTACCGCGGCTCGTCCCCGTCCTCGCGCACCGACAGCAGGCTTGCCCGCACCAGCGCCAGCAGCGTCTGCTGCGGATGCCGCGCTCCGCACAGCGCGAGGAAATCGCTGGCCAGCGAGAGCGACATGCCCCCCCGGAAGACGGAGAGCAGCCGGAATCCCCGCCGGGCCTCCGCGTCGAGCAACTTCACGCTCCAGGCGATCGTCCTCGACATCGTGCGCTGCCTGCCCGCCGCCTGGGGCCGGTGGTCCTCGATGACCTCCAGCCCGCCCTGCTCCAGCAGGTCGGCGATTGCGCCGGCCGGGAGCAGCGCCGTCTGCGCCGCCGCCAGTTCGATGGCCAGCGGCAACCCGTCCAGCAGCCGCACGATCCGCGCCGCATCCCGCAGCAGCCGGGGGGAGGCGCGGCCGTCCGCGTCGAGCGTGGCCCGCCCGAGGAAGCAGGCGACCGGCGGCGACGCGGCCAGCGCGGCCTCGGAGGCCCCGGGCGGGGGCGCTGCCAGCGGAGGCAACCGCCGGACCTCCTCGCCGGCGATGCCCAGTTGCTGGCGACTGGTGACCAGCACCGCGAGCCGCGGGCTTGCCGCCGCGATCCCGGCCACCGCCGGCGCGGCCGGCAGCAGGTGCTCGAAGTTGTCGAGGACCAGCAGCCCGGGGCCGCCCGCGAGCGCAGCGACGATCTGGTTGGCCGCCTCGGCCTCATCGACATGCATCTGGCCGACGGCGCGCGCGATTTCCGGCAGGACGTCGCCCGGCTCCGAGAGCCCGGCGAGGTCCACCCACGCGACCACGCCGGAGCGCTCCTCGTCCTGCACCCACCGTTGCGCAATCTCCCGGGCCAGGCGGGTCTTTCCGATCCCGCCGGCGCCCGTCACCGTCACGACCCGGCCGCCAGCGCCGAGCGCCTTCGTCACCCCGGCCACATGCCGCTCGCGCCCGACGATCGCGTGCCGGTCGCTTGGCAGCGGCGTGATCGTGACCGCGCCCCGCCGCCGCGACGGCCGCTCGCTGCGGATGATCCGCTCCCACGCCGCCCGCGAGGCCGCGTCGAGTCCCAGTGCCTCGGCCAGCATGGCCGCGCTGTCAGCGCGCGGGGTCCGCCACACGCCGCGTTCGAGATCGCTGATCGTGCGGGCGCTCACCCCGGAGCGGTCAGCGAGTTCCTTCTGCGACAGGCGGGCCGAAAGCCGGAGGCCACGGAGGTGCGCGCCGAATGCCCCCGGCCCCGTCGCTTCACCGCGATCGGAGTCCATTCGTGCCGTGCTCATGGGCGCACCATACCGCACCCCTGCCAGTCGCCGCCATACATGTTGGCATACCCGTGACTATACCCGTGCGTCGCGGTGATGGTCAGCGCATCCCCGAACCTTTAGCGTAATGCGGATTGCGCGTCCGCGCAGATGCGGAGTCCTGCCTGGGCGATTGGGAGCCTCGCCGGGACGGCTGGGCCGCAATGCCGGAGTCGTTCAATGAGGCGCATGCGGGGTCCTCCCGCGGCGTTCCCCGCAGACTTGACATGAGGGGCACATGGACAGGGAGCGGTTCGATCTCATCGCCCGCGCGCTTGGCGGCGGGGCGTCCCGGCGTTCCGCCGTTGGCGGCATCCTCGCCGCGGCAACCGCGGCGGTCTCCGCGAACGGCCTGGATGCCCGCGGCGGCAAGGGTGGCAAGGGCGGCGGCAAGGACAAGAACCGGTGCGGCCGCCCGAAGGCCAAGTGCCGCGACGACCGCGACTGCTGCACCGGGTACTGCCGGCCGGGAAAGGACGCGGGGAAGGGGCGTTGCGCCTGCATCACCGGCGGCAAGACCTGCACCGCCAGGCAGAAGTGCTGCGCTGGCTTCGAGTGCAGGGACGGCCAATGCAAGAAGCGCGGCGGCCCAACCCCGGCCCCGGTGTCCACCGGCGACCCCTGCACCCCGAGCCAGACCTGCGCGTCGAAATCGGCGACCTGCGTCGCCCCGTCCGTCGGGTGTCCGGGAACGCGCTGCCTGCTGCCGCTGGGCCAGGCCTGCGAGGACGCCTCGGACTGCCAGTCCGGGGCCTGCGTGGAGGGCGTGTGCGCGTCGTGCAGTTGCCCGGCCTGCCTGACCGTCTGCACGCCGACGGTCTGCGCCACCTGCAACTACCTGACGATCCAGGACGCGATCGACAACGCCGCCGACGGTGACGTGATCGACATCGCGCCGGGCACGTACAGCGAGAACCTGAGCATCGAAGAGAAGAACCTGACGCTCCGCGGCTGCACAGCGGGCGGGCCGGTGATCCTCATCAACGACTCGTACAGCACGCCCACCCTGTACATCAACAGCAGCGTGACGACGCCCGTCGATGTCGACCTGATCGACGTCACCATCAAGGGGTACTACTACGACGACGACGACTCCTACGGCGGCGGCATCACGATCTACGGCGGCTCCCTGGACCTGTGCGGGGCCACGACGATCGACGACTGCCGGGACACCTACGGCGGTGGCGTCTCAGGGTACAACCTCAACCCGGATGACTCTCCCGGCGCGGTCATCACCATGTACGACACCACGGCGATCAAGAACAGCCTGGGCACAAACTTCTACGGGGGCGGCGTGTACATCTACAAGAACTGCGAGTTCCACATGCGCGGTTCATCCACCGTCACCGGCAACACGAACGACTATGGCGGGGGCGTCTACGCCGAGAAGAAGTGCGTCGTGACCATGCAGGACGCGGCTTCCATTATCGGCAACACGTCGTCGGATGGCGGGGCTGGCATATCGATCAGTTCCTCCTTCGCGTCCGATGTGAGTCGGTTCGAGATGTCCGGCTGCGCGGTCATCGCGGAAAACATCGGTGGTGAAGGCGCGGGCGTGCTCGCGGCCTACACCGATATCGTGATCTCCGGCACGGCCTCGATCCGGGATAACGAAGCCACCTCCGGTCAGGGCGGCGGCATCAAGTTCGAGGCGAACGGAAGCGACTACACCGTCGATCTGACCATCAGCGAGGGCGCGACCGTGACCGGCAATACGGCGGTGGAAGGTGGCGGGCTGTACATCGCCACCCAGGCCGGCGCGACGTACACCTACAGCGTCGGCAACGCAATCACCGGCAACACGCCGGATCAGTGCGCCGGCGGGGCCACCTGCTGACGCGTTTCCGGTCCCCGGGCGGCGGCGCGAGCCGCCGACCGGGGGCTTGCCTACCCGGCGGGCACGAGGCCGCCGCCCCTGCGGGCTGGCGGCCTCATACCGCCAGCAGCCCCCGGCGCGTGGCGATCGCCACCGCCTCCGCGCGCGAGCCCGCCCCGAGCTTGCCGAGCACCGACCCCACATGAAACTTCGCCGTGTGCTCGGAAATGCCGAGTTCCCGCGCGATCGCCTTGTTCGGCAGGCCGTCCGCCACCAGCGCGAGCACCTCCCGCTCCCGCGCCGTCAGCGATTCGCCGGGCAGGCCCCCGGTCACCGCACCCGCCGCGGCGTGCGGCCGGATCGCCGCCGCTCGCCCCGGGTCGATCACCGTCAGCCCCGCCGCCACCGCCCGCACGGCCGCCGCCAACGCCTCGGCCTCCGCCTCGGCGGGCAGCCACGCAACCGGCGTTCCGGGGTCGGCTGGCCCGTCGAAGCCCGGGCTCCCGCCCAGCAGCACCAGCGGCGCGTCCGGCCACTCCGCCTCGACGCCCGCCACGGAGCCGCCCGCGCTCGCGACATCGACCACGATCGCGGCGGGCGCCGTTCCCGGCCGCGGATTCGCCATCGGCGCGATCCCGCCGTCCTCCTCCAGCAACGCGGCGATCCCCGCCCGCAGGGCAGGGGATCCCGCGATCACCAGCACCGGCAGCGGCGGCCGCGCCTGGCTCACCGCGCCGCCGCCGCCGCCGCCGCCGCCGGGACGACCGTCACCCGCCGCGGCTTGCCCCCGCGCAGGATTTCCAGTTCCGCCGGCGCTCCAGCCCGCAGCAGCGCGAGCGCGGGCGGCAGCGGTTCGTCTGCGGTCATTTCCCGCTCGCCCGCGCGCAGGATCACGTCGCCGACGATCAGCCCGGCGCGTTCCGCGGGGCCGCCCGGTTGCAGCCCGGCGACCAGGAATCCGGTCAGCTCCCTTGGCTGCCGCAGTTCAACGGTCATCCCCTCGACGCCGATCTCGCCGTTCGCCGGTCCCGGCCGCTCGCTCTCCACGAACCGCTCGGCCTCGGCGCTCGGGACTGCCAGCGAGAGCGCTCCCTGCACCATCGTGCCGATGCCGATCACCCGGCCGCGGGCGTCGAACAGCGGGCCGCCCGAGTTTCCTGGCATCAGCGTCGCGTCCGTCCGGATCCAGTCCTGATCGGCCTCCGCGCCCGCCGTCACGATGCCCAGCGACAGCGAGAGCCGGTAGCCCACCGGGTGCCCGATGGCGAAGGCCAGTTGCCCCGGCCGCACCGCCGCCGAGTCCGCGATCTCCGCCGCCGGCAGTCCCTCCGCCGCGATCTTCACCACCGCGAGGTCGAGGCCTGGGTGCCGCGCCGCCACGATCCCGGTGTGGTGCTCCCCGGCGTGGGTCCAGACGTCGATCCGGTCCTCGCTCACCACGTGCCGGTTCGTGACGATGATCCCGTTTTCCCGCCAGATCACCCCGGCTCCGTTGCCCCCGCCTTTCTGCCCGAGTTGCACGATGACCGGGTTCAGTCGCTCCGCCAGCGCCGAGAGTTCCTCGTCGATGGCCCGCGAGACCGCGGCAAGCGCCGTGATTGCGCTCATGGCTGGTGTCCCCTTTCCCGCGCCGCGGCTACCGGTCGTCCGGCGTGACAGCCAGCGTCGTGTCCACCCCGCCGCGCAGGACGCGGACCGCCAGCGACTGGCCAGAGCGCATGCCGGGAAGTTGATCCTGGAGCGCCTCCACCGTTGGCGTGGCCACGCCGGCGACTGACAGCAAGATGTCCCCGAGCAGCAGTCCGTCGCGCTCGGCGGGGCTGCCCGCCTCGACCTGCACGATCAGCAAGGCCTGCGGGTCGCCCAGACCGAGCGTCCCCGCCTGCGCCTGGGGAAGGTGCACCTGCTGGGTGCCGATTCCCAGGTAGGCCCGCCGGACGTGGCCGAAGTCGCGGATCGCCGCCGCCATCTGCTGCACGGCCCGGTAGGGGATGGTGAGGCCGCCGCCACGCCCCAGGGTCGAGGAGTTCAGGCCGATCACCGCGCCCTCCCCGTTCACCAGCGGACCGCCGGAGAAGCCGGGCAGCATGGCGACGTCGGCGCGAATGTACCCGTCGACCGTGGCGCCGCGTGGGGTCCGCCAGGCGCCGCCCACCGTCGAGATTGCCCCGAATGAGGCCTGTACGCCGCCCTCTCCGGGCCGCCCGATGGCCATCGCCAGGTGGCCGACCCGCGCCTCGGGCGACGCCTCGGCAGCGGCCTCCAGCCCGGATGCCTCGGCCGCCAGCACCGCGAGGTCCGCGCCATTCTCGCGGCCGAGCAGCCGCGCCGCCACGGTGCGGCCATCCGGCAGCGTGATGGTGATGTCCTCATCCCGCTCGACGACGTGGCTCGCGGTGACGATCAACCCGTCCGCGGACCAGGCGATGCCGCTGGCCGGCATCCGCCGCCGGGCGTTGACGGTGACGGTGAACCGTCCCGCCCGCTCGACCGCGGCGGCGAGTTCATCGGAGAGGTTGGCGAGGACGGAGGAAGTCAGTGATGACATGGGTTCGGGTCCTTTCCCGGCGTACGCTGATGTCCTGACGCAACGATAGGACTGCCGGCGCCGCCTGCCATCGCCCGGTTGGCGAGGGCGCGCCCTGCCCGTCCGGGCAGGCTCCACCGGATGATGCGCGGCTCACACCACCCCGTCGGCCCGCAACCGGGCGATGCCTTCGGCGTCGTAGCCCAGGTCGCCGAGAATGGTGTCCGTGTCCGCTCCGAGCAGGGGCGGGGCCGTAATCGGCCGCCGCTGTTCGCCGTCGATCCGCACCGGGCTTCGCAGCAGCGTCAATTCGCCGGCGACCGGATGTCGCACCGACTGGAACGCCTCGATCGCCGCCACCTGCGGGTGGGTTTCCAGATCCTCGTAGCTGTTCACCGCTCCGCACCAGACGTCGGCCGCCGAAAGCAGGCCGATCCATTCCGCCGTGGTCCTGGAGACCATCGCCCCCGCGATCAGGCGCTTGATCGGCCCCGGGTCGGCCACCGCTTCCCGAGCGGTGAACGCCGCGAGCGCGGGCAACTCCAGCAGCGCGGCCAGTTTCGGCAGCGGGTTCATCGACAGCGCAAGGTGCCCGTCTGCCGTCGCGTAGATGCCGTAGGGCGCGCCGTGGAAGCGGGTCGCGGTGCCCTCCGGGCAGCGCTCGCGCAGGAACCGCCCGTTCAGGTGGTATACGAGCGGTTCCATCTGCAGGTGCAACCCCGCCTCCAGCAGGCTCGACTCCACCCGCGCCCCTCGCCCGGTCCGTTCCCGTCCCAGCAGCGCGGACACGATCCCGAACGCCAGCAACGCCCCCGCGTGGATGTCCACGATGGGCGCGCCGGTGGGAGTGGGCGGGTCGTCCGCCCGCCCCGTCACGCTGGCCAGTCCGCTCTCCGCCTGCAGGATCAGATCCTGCCCCGCGCGGTCCCGGTAAGGACCGTCAGGGCCGAATCCACTCCCCGAGCAGTAGACGATGCCGGGATTGAACTCCGCGACTTGCTCGAAGCCGAGTCCTAACCGGTCCATCACCCCCGGCCGGAAGTTCTCGACGATCACGTCGGCCCATCCGGCCAGGCGCCGCGCGATCTCGCTCCCTTCCGCCGCCTTCAGGTCCAGCGTCAGGCTCCGCTGGTTGCGGTTGAACCCGAGGAAGAACAGGCTCTCGCCGTTCAGGTAGGCGTCGCCGCCAGCCCAGGACCGCTCCCACGCCCCCGCGCCCGGCCGCTCCACCTTGATGACGTCCGCGCCCAGATCGGCCAGCATCTGCACCGCTGTCGGCCCCTGCGCCAACTGGGCGAAACTGAGCACCTTGACGCCGGCAAGCACGCCCTCGGGCGGGGAATCGTTCACGCTGCGCTCGCTCCGGGGATCGACGACGGGACCGCACCTCCCGCCGAAGCGTACCGCGCCCGCGCCGCTGGTACACTCCCCGCACGGCCCGGGACGACCGCGGCTCGCGCAGCCGGCGGGGACCATGACCGACCACCAGCCGCCAACAGAACCGGCAGTCGCTCCCGCCATCCAGGCGCGCGGGCTCACCAAACGCTACCGCTCGGTGGCCGCGCTCGACGGCGTGGACCTCGACGTGCCTCCCGCCGCCATCGGCCTGCTCGGGGCAAACGGGGCGGGCAAGTCGACCCTCATCCGCACCCTGCTCGGCCTCATCGCCCCGGACGAGGGGGATGCCTCGGTGCTCGGGGTCGACGTCCGCCGCGACCCGGTCGCCGTCCGCCGCCTCGTCGGCTACATGCCCGAGGGCGACTGCCTCCCCGGCGACGCCACCGCCGCCGACTTCGTCTCCCACATGGCCGAGGTGTCGGGGCTTCCGGCCCGCGCCGCCCGGCAGCGTGCCGCCGACGTGCTCTACCAGGTGGGGCTCGACGAGGAGCGCTACCGGCTGATCAAGGGCTTTTCCACCGGCATGAAGCAGCGGGTCAAGCTCGCCCAGGCCATCGTCCACGACCCCCGCCTCGTGATGCTTGACGAGCCCACCGCCGGCATGGACCCACAGGGCCGCGACGACATGCTCGCGCTGGTCGCCCGGATTCACGACCGGATGGGCATCTCCGTGGTGCTTTCCACGCACATCCTCGATGACATCGAGCGGGTCTGCCGCTACGTGGTCATCCTCGATCACGGACGGGTCGTCGCCGCCCAGCCGCTGGAGACCGCGGGCGCGGGCGGCGGCGACCTGCTGGTCCGCATCGACGGCGACCGCGCCGCCTTCGTCGGCCGCCTGCGCGAACTCGGCGCGGACGCGCGGCCCGCGGGCGACCACGGCGGCATCGACGAGGTCATCGTCCGCAGCGATGGCGACGCCAGCCTCGACGCCGTGCGCGATGCCGCCGCCAGCCTCGGCCTGCCGCTGCGCTCGATGCAGGCGCGCACCCGCTCGCTCGAGGACCTCTATTTCGGGAACGTCGCCGCCGCTGGGGAGAGCCGATGAGCGCCCCCCCCGCCGGCTACGGCGAGATCTACGACCGCGGCTACCGCCGGTACGACGGTCCGCGGCAGGGCAGGCTGGGCTCCATCTGGGCGCTTGCCCGCTACTCCATGGCGCGCGCCGTCGGCCTCAAGAAGGGCTGGACCAGCAAGATCATCCCGATCCTGCTCTACGTCGGGTCCGTCCTGCCGGTGATCGTGGCGATCGGCATCAAGGCGTTCGTCCCCACCTTCAACGCCATCGACTACGGCACCGTCTTCATCTCCATCTTCCTGCTGGAGGGCATCTTCGTCGCCACCATCGCCCCGGAGATGCTCTGCCCGGACCGCAGGGAGGGCACCCTGCCGCTCTACTTCTCCCGCCCCATGACCCGCGGCGACTACGTGACCGGCAAACTCGTCGCGGCCGCCCTGTTGACCCTCTCCATCGCGCTCACCCCGCAGGTCATTCTCTGGCTCGGCAACCAACTCCTGAGCGGGTCGCCGCTCGATGCCATGCGCGAGAACCTCGGCGATCTCGGCAAGGTCCTGCTGGCGGGAACGGCCATCGCCTTCTACCTCGGCGCAATCGGGCTGGCCATCTCCTCCTTCACCCGCCGGAAGGGGATCGCTGTCGGCATCATCATCGTCGGGTTCACCATGTCGCAGGCGCTCGCCGCCGCCCTGACCATCGCCCTGCGCGATGTCCAGCCGTGGGGCGAATGGGCGGGCTTCATCAGCCCCTCGCTCACCGTCGAGGCGCTTGTCACCGGCCTGTGGCCGCCCGCCAGCGGGCAGGTCTCGCCGCTCGCCATCGATGCCCCGCTCGCCTCCGCCCTCGCGGTCATGGCCGCCGTCGTCGCCCTCTGCTGCGCCGTGATGTATCGGAGGTATGGCAGCCGTGACTGAACCAGCCGCCGCCGCTGCCTCCAGCCAGCCGTTGCCGGGCCTGCGCCCCGGCCAGCAGGCCAACGTCCGCTTCGAGCACGTTTCGAAGTGGTACGGCGACATCGTCGCGGTCTCCGACCTCTCGTTCGGCATCCCCTCCGGCGTCACTGGCCTGCTCGGTCCAAACGGAGCCGGCAAGTCCACCTGCCTGAAGATGATGGCCGGGCTCCTGAAGCCTTCCTCGGGGTCCGTCACCATCGGCGGCGATCCGGTCCGCGGCGACCCCCGCGTCTACCGCAGGCTCGGCGTCGTCTGGGAGCAGGAGCACGTCTACCCCTTCCTTACCGGCGCCGAGTTCGTCCGCATGAACGCCATCATGCAGGGTCTGCCGGATCCTGAAGCCGCCGCCGCCCGCGCCATCGCCCTCGCCGGCATGACCGATGCGGCGGAACGGCAGATCGGCGGCTACTCCAAGGGCATGCGGCAGCGGATCAAGGTCGCCGCCGCCCTCGCCCATGATCCCGAGACCATCCTGCGCGACGAACCGCTCAACGGCGCGGACCCGGTGCAACGCGCCGCGATGATCGCGCTGATGCGGCGCCTCGGCGAGGCGGGGAGGACCGTGGTCGTCTCCTCCCACGTCCTCTCCGAAGTCGAGCGCTTCGCCCAGAACATCCTCGTCATCGTCAACGGCAAACTGGCCGCGGCCGGCGACTACCGGGCCATTCGCGAGCGCATGGACGAGCGGCCCCGCGAGATCCGCATCCGGGCCGGCGACCCCCGCCTGCTCGCCGCCTCGCTGATCGCCAACCCCGCCACCCGCTCGATCCGCCTCGAGGCGGGCGGCTGGCTCGCCGCCGAGACCGGCGACGTGCGCGCCTTCTCGGCCGCGCTCCCGCGGCTTGCCCGGGATGCGGGCGTGCGTCTCCACGAGGTGCTCCCCGCCGACGAGTCGCTCGCCTCGGTCTTCGCCTACCTGGTGGAGCGCTGACATGGCCAACCTGCTGTGGCGGCTGGCTCCGGTGCTCATGCTTACCCTGCGGCAGTTCGCCGCCGGCCGGATCGCCCGGGTGGCGGCCGTGCTTTCGCTGCTCCCCGCGCTCTTCGCCGCCATCTACCTGATCCGGCCCGAGGGCCGCGCCCCCTACGTCGTGCTGACCGACCTGTTCCGCAACCTCTGGGCGCCCACCCTCCTGCCGATCGTCGCCCTCCTGCTCGCCACCTCGGCCTTCGGCAACGAACTCGAGGACCGGACGCTGCCCTACCTGACGTTGAAGCCGGTGTCGCGCATCCGCATCGTGCTTGGGAAGTGGGCGGCGTCGCTGCTGGTCGCCATTCCGACGCTGGTGTTCGGGCTTGCGGTGACCGCGCTGATCGCCTCTCGCGGCCCGGTCGAAACCGCGAGCCGGGCCGCCGCTCCCGCCAACCTCGTGCCGCTCGCCGGCGCGATGGCGGCGGGCGCCATCGCCGGGACCGTGCTGCTGACCGCCGTGTTCCTGCTGGTCGGGCTGGTCATCCCGCGCGCCCTGCTGGCGGGCATGGTCTACGTCTTCGCCTGGGAGAGCCTGCTCGGGCGGTTCCTGCCCGGGGTGCAGTCGCTCTCGGCCCGCCACGTGGCCGAGTCGGTGTTCGTCGCCACGCTGGGCGACCCGAAGGTCGTTCTCGCCGATGCCGCCGGTCTCGGCGCGAGCTGGAGGACCGTCGCCATCGTCGCGCTCCTCTCCCTCGGGCTTGCGGCCCTGCGGCTGCGCACCCTGAATCAGGAGTAGGGAGCCGCCGCCCGCGCTGGTATGATCCCGCCGTTGGACGGCGCCGGCGTCGGGGCCGGGAGCCGCATGCCGGGAGCGACGGGCGAGATGGCAGGACAGGCGCGGCGACGGCCGCTGAAGATCGGGCTGCAGTTGCCGGAGATCGAGTACGTTGCGCGCTGGCGCGAGCTGAGCGCGATGGCCCGCCGCGCCGAGGAACTGGGGTTCGACTCGCTCTGGGTCGGCGATCACCTGCTCTACCGCAACCCGGGCGACGTCTCCAAGGGTCCGTGGGAGGCCTGGTCGATGATGGCTGCGCTGGCCGCCGTCACCGACCGCGTCGAGATCGGGCCGCTGGTCGCCTGCACCAGTTTCCACAATCCCGCCATGATCGCCAAGAAGGCTGCAACCATCGAGGAAATCAGCGATGGCAGGCTGATCCTCGGCCTGGGCGCGGGCTGGAACGAGGTGGAGTACACCACCTACGGCTATCCCTACGACAACCGCGTCAGCCGGTTCGAGGAAGCCTTCACCATCATCCGCACCTTGCTGGCAACCGGCCGCTGCGACTTCCACGGCGACTACTACCGGGTCGCCGATTGCGAATTGCTGCCGCCCGGCCCGCGCCCCGGCGGCCCCCCGCTGATGATTGGTTCCGAGGGACCGCGGATGCTCCGCATCGCGCTGCCGTGGGTGCACTCCTGGAACGCCTGGTACGCCTGGTTCCGCAACGACCCGGCAAACCTGCCGCCGCTGCTGGAGAAGATCGACGCCGCCTGCCGCGACGTCGGGCGCGATCCCGCCACGCTGGAAAAGACCTGCGCCGCACTGGTCGCCGTCTCCGGCGCGAAGGGGAGACTCGCCGGCGATCCCACCGACCGCGGCGCGAGGGCGCTCTCCGGCACGCCCGAGGAACTGGCGGCCGTCATGCGCCAGTACGCGGCGGCGGGCGTCGGGCACCTGCAGGTGATCCTCGATCCCAACACCCTCGCCGCGATCGAGGAATTCGCCCCGGTGCTCGAGTTGCTCGACCGGGGATAGCGCGCCGCGACCGGAGGAACCAGCATGGCCGGCAAGATCGGGCTCGGCATCGACTTCGGGGGCACCAAACTGCTGGGCGGCCTGGTCGACCTGGAAACCGGCGCGGTGGTCGCCTCCGCGAAGAAGAAGTCCTCCGCGGCCGATTCCGCCGACGAGGTCATGCAGCGGATGCAGGACCTGATCGACGACACCCTGCGGGCCGGCAAGATGCGGCCGTCGGATCTGGCGGGCATCGGGGTCGGCATCGCCGGCCAGGTCGACGCCGAGAAGGGCATCCTGCTCGGCACGCCCAACCTCAGCCAGGCCGTGGTCGAACTGCCCATCGTGGAGCGCCTCAGGAAGCAGTACAAGGTCCCGGCCGCGTTGCGAAACGACGTCCAGATCGCGGCGGTCGGCGAGATGGCCTTCGGCGCAGGCCGCGGGACCCGGAGTTTCCTCTGCTGCTTCGTCGGCACCGGGGTCGGCGGGGCCATCGTCGAGGGAGGCCAACTCGTCGCCGGGGCGTCCGGGTCCGCCGGGGAGATCGGGCATGTGGGCATGGACGCGGGCGGCCGGCTGTGCGGGTGCGGCGGCGGCG
>JBJTKE010000263.1:0-1589 GCA_046096285.1 Chloroflexota bacterium | reverse complement strand
GGAGAGGCCGCCCCGCTGCATGAGGGGCCATTCGTCGTTGACGACGGCGGCGCCGTAGGCAACGACGGCCTCGCGGACCTCGCGCATGGGCTGCGGAGGAAGGCCCCCGGCCAGGCGGGAGATGCTGGCGAGGGAGTCGGCTTCCTCGGCGATGGCGTTGCCGGCATCGAGGTAGGACTGCCAGGCGGCAACGACGACCTGGCCGAGAATGACGCCGTAGATGACGCCGAACACGGCGTAGATGGCGCCCGCGGCGGGGATGGAGTCGACGGCCTTGCTGGGGGGCAGCAGGCGCCGGGCCAGAAGGGCGCCCGCGGCGGCGATGACGGCGCAGCCAGCGACGACGGCGACGAAGATGACCCACTCGTTCATGCGGTCCTCCGGGCGCGGCCGGCGGCAGGCCCCCCGGCGCGGGAATGATCGCACCGGGGAGGCGGGACGGGGTATCCTCCACAGCTGACAGCATTCGCGCCCGCTCGCCCAGCGCGCCATCGAGGAGGTCCGCGTGTCGACCGTCAGCAAGACCCCGCCCGGTTCCGTCGCCGCCCGCGGGGAGCAGGTCCCGCACATCCTGATCGAGGGCGGCGCGCCGCTGCGGGGCGCGGTGACGATCGGGGGGGCGAAGAACGCGGCGCTGCCCGCGCTGGCGGCGACGCTGCTGACCGGCGACGAGTGCACCCTCAACAACATGCCGGACCTGGCGGACATCCGCACGATGTGCGCGCTGCTGGAGGCGTTGGGCGCGGAGGTCGCGTTCGACGCGGCGGCGCGGCGGGTGCGGGTGCGGGCGGCGACCATCGGGCGGACGGACGCGCCGGCGGAGATCGTGCGCAAGATGCGGGCGAGCTTCCTGGTGGGCGGCCCGCTGCTGGCGCGGTTCGGCGAGATGAGCGCGAGCACGCCGGGCGGCTGCCAACTCGGGGCCCGGCCGGTCGACGTCGACGTGCGGGGCTTCCGCCAGATGGGCGCGGAGGTGACGTTCGACGCCGAGGGCCGGAGCATCGCGGCGCGAAGCCCGCAGCTGCGGGGCGCCCGCATCTACATGGACTACCCGAGCCACACCGGCACCGAGAATCTCATCATGGCGGCGACGCTGGCGAACGGGACGACCCGCATCGTGAACGCCTCCTGCGAGCCGGAGATCGTGTTCGTCGGGAACATGCTGAACCGGATGGGGGCGCGGATTTCCGGGCTGGGCTCGCCGATCGTGACGGTGGAGGGGGTGGACCGCCTGCACGGGGTGGCGGAAACCATCCTGCCGGACCGGCTGGAGGCGGGGACGTTCGCGATCGGGGCGGCGATGACCCGCGGCGAGGTGGAACTGCGCAACGTGCGGGCGGACGACCTGCTGCCGGTGACGAGCAAGCTGCGCGAGGCGGGCGCAAAGGTGTGGACGGACGAGGACCGGATGCTGGTGCGGACCAGCGGGGAACTGCGGGCGGTCGAGATCCAGACGCTGCCGTACCCCGGCTTCCCGACCGATCTGCAGGCCGCGTTCGCCGCGCTGATGACGCAGGCGACGGGCACGTCGACGCTGGTGGAGCGGGTGTTCGAGGACCGGCTGCGGTACACCGACGAACTGCGGGCGC
>JBJTKE010000262.1:0-9575 GCA_046096285.1 Chloroflexota bacterium | reverse complement strand
GGTCCTTTCCGGCGGGGAAGCGGGCGCGGCGTGGAACGGGCATGGCGTGGCGCGGCAATGGCGAGAGTATAGGCCGGGCCGAGAAGGGGGCGCGGCATGGCGAAGCGCCCGCGGCACTCGCCGCGGGGGCGTCGGTGCGGGAGGAGCCGGCGCGGGCGGGGGGCCTGGCTGCCACCGGGAACAGCGGCGCGGCGACGGGCGAGACTAGGCGCAACTGGCGGTCACTCTGAGCGTGACGTCGGTGTTCCCGGCGCGGGCGCGGACCTCCCAGGTGACGCCGCTGACCGCGGTGCTCCGGTAGAACTCGACGAGGCGCGGTTGGGCCCCGGTCGTCTGGAAACTGCCCATGACCACCCGCTTCCCGGACGGACCGGTGGCGCTCGCGGTCCCGATCCTGCCGGCGGCGATCGCCACAGGCGTGCCGGTTACGGTGGAGAAGGTCGAGAAGACACTGCGAGCGCCGAGCGAGCCGGCATCCCCGGTGGACCCGGTCGGGCCGGTGGCCCCGTTCGGGCCCTGGAAACCGCTGACGCCCGTCCGCCCGATGACCCCGGCGGGACCGGTCCCTCCCGTTTCGCCGGCCGGGCCGGTGGCGCTGGCGGCGCCGGTCGGGCCGGTGACCGTCGGACCGGTCGTGCCGGTCGTGCCGGCCGGTCCGGTGGGGCCGTCGCCGCCCGTGGCGCCGCCGGGTCCGCTGTCGCCCGGCGGTCCGGTGTGGCCGGTGGCGCCCTGGGGGCCGGTGACGCCGGTCGGGCCGTCGATGTCGACGTACACCGGGCCGACCGGGGAGTTGAGGTCGCCCGGCTTGCCAAAGGCGGAGTTGCTGACGAACTGGCTGGTGGAGATTCCCTGCGGGCCGGTGACACCGGTGGCGCCGGTGTGGCCGGTGAGGCCGTCGGGGCCGGTCTGGCCGGTGGAGCCCTGGGGACCGGTGAAGCCGGTGACGCCCTGCGGACCGGTCAGGCCCCGGGGGCCGGTGTGGCCGGTGGCGCCCTGAGGACCGGTGAAGCCGGTGACGCCCTGCGGGCCGGTGGGGCCTTGCGGACCGTCGATGTCGACGTAGCCGGAAGCGTACGAAGGGTAGTAGACAAACTGGCTGGTTGAGATGCCTTGCGGGCCGGTGTAGCCAGTCGTCCCGGTATGGCCGGTGACGCCCTGGGGACCGGTGTGGCCGGTGGGTCCCTGGGGACCGGTGAAGCCGGTGACGCCCTGGGGGCCGGTGACGCCCTGGGGACCGGTGTGGCCGGTTGGTCCCTCGGGACCGGTGACGCCGGTGGGGCCGGTCTCCCCGGTGACCCCGGTGGGACCAGTGGCGCCGGTGACCCCGGTGGGACCAGTAGGGCCGGTGACGCCCTGGGGGCCTTGCGGACCCTGGGGGCCGTCGATGTCGACGAACTCGAACGAGGGGAAGCCGACGAACTGGCTAGTGGAGAGGCCTTGCGGGCCGGTGACGCCGGTGGGGCCGGTCTCCCCGGTGACCCCGGTGGGACCAGTGGCGCCGGTGACCCCGGTGGGACCAGTAGGGCCGGTGACGCCCTGGGGGCCTTGCGGACCCTGGGGGCCGTCGATGTCGACGAACACGAAAGAGGGGTAGTAGACAAACTGGCTGGTTGAGATGCCCTGGAACCCGGTGTGGCCGGTGTTGCCGGTATGACCTGTGGCGCCCTGCGGTCCAGTGCCCTGCGGCCCGGTCGGGCCGGTGTGGCCTGTGGGACCCTGGAAGCCGGTGACGCCCTGCGGGCCGGTTGGCCCGGTGCCCTGCGGTCCGGTGAAGCCGGTGGCGCCGCTCGGCCCGGTGGTGCCGTCGGCGCCCATCGGTCCGGTCCAGCCCCGCGGGCCGGTCAGCGAACCGCCGGGGCCGGTGCCTCCCTGCGGTCCCTGGGGCCCCTGGAACCCGGTCGTGCCCAACGCGCCGGTGATGCCGGCGTCTCCCTGGGGGCCGGTTTCGCCCTGCGGACCCGTGGATCCCCGGGGCCCGGTTGGGCCGGAGCCTCCCTGGGGACCGGCCTCACCGGTGTCGCCGGTTTCTCCGGCAGGTCCGGCCGGCATGGCGCCGGTCGGCCCGGGAACGCCGGTCAGGCCCGTGGTTCCGGCCTCGCCAGTGGGGCCGGGGGGGCCCGCGGGCGCGGAACCGGCCGGACCCACTGGTCCGGTCGCTCCCGCCGATTCCGCTTTCGGCACGGCGGCGCCAGACCGGGGAGGCTTCCCGGAGGAGGCTTCCGGCCGGTCAGGCTCCGGGGTGACGGGCGCAGGTGTCGCGTCCCCGGCAGCGGAGGCGAGGGCGGCGGCCGGGCCGAGCAGGGGCACGGCCATGCCGGCGGCCGCCGCCTGCGTCAATGCGCCCCTGCGCTCGCTGCGGCGCGCGAGCAGCCGGGCCAGTCGTTCGAGTCGATCGTCCATGGTCGGTCCCCCTGCTCGGCTAACCCTGGACGCAGAAAACGGTAGCGATGACGGTAGCCCCGGATGCCCCCGCGGCGCCGCGGACGCGCCAGCCGCCGGCCCCGCTGAGGCCGTTGCGATCAAGCGAGACGAGGGAGCCCGAGGTGACCTGGAAGCCGCCACCGATGGCCAGGCGGCCGGCAGGGCAGGAGACGTCGACGGCGGAGATCGCGTTGGCCCCGAAGGACGTCGGAGAGGAACTGACGGTGACCACGCTGGCGGCGGGGCCGGTCGGACCGGTTGGCCCGACGGACCCCTGCGCCCCGCGGTCGCCGGTGGGGCCTTGCGGTCCGGTGAGTCCTTGCGGTCCGGTGACACCCTGGGGGCCGGTTGGCCCCGCGGGGCCGGTGACGCCGGTGACGTTCAGACCCGCCAAGCCGGTGGGCCCGGTTTCTCCGGTCGGGCCGGTGAAGCCCTGGTCGCCTGCGGGCCCGGTGTCGCCCTGCGGTCCAGTGGCGCCGGTGACGCCCTGGGGGCCGGTGGCGCCGGTGAACCCCTGGGGCCCGGTCCAGCCGGTTGCGCCAGTCGGCCCGGTATCGCCCTGTGGACCGGTCGTGCCGGTGACTCCCTGGGGGCCGGTGGCGCCTTGGGGCCCAGTGGCGCCGGTGACGCCCTGGGGGCCGGTGGCGCCGGTGAACCCCTGGGGCCCGGTCCAGCCGGTGGGGCCGGTGGGGCCGGTGTCGCCCTGCGGCCCGGTGGGGCCGGTGTCTCCCTGCGGGCCGGTTTCTCCGGTGTAGCCGGTGGGTCCGGTGTCTCCCTGGGGGCCGGTGAAACCGGTGAAGCCGTGGGGGCCGGTAAAGCCTTGCGGGCCGGTGGGGCCGGTGACGCCTTGCGGCCCGGTGGGTCCGGTGTCTCCCTGGGGTCCGGTTTCTCCGGTTGCGCCGGTGGGGCCGGTGTCACCCTTGGGGCCGGTGAAGCCGGTGAAACCCTGCGGGCCGGTGTTGCCCTGGGGGCCGGTGGGTCCGGTCGTCCCGGTGACCCCCTGCGGGCCGGTATTGCCGGTGTATCCGGTGGTGCCGGTGTCGCCGGTGGGGCCGGTGTCGCCCTGGGGGCCGGTATTGCCGGTGAATCCTTGCGGGCCGGTGTTGCCCTGGGGGCCGGTGGGTCCGGTCCTCCCGGTGACCCCCTGCGGGCCGGTATTGCCGGTGTATCCGGTGGTGCCAGTGTCGCCGGTGGGGCCGGTGTCGCCCTGGGGACCGGTCCAGCCCTGCGGACCCTGGGGGCCGGTAAAGCCCTGGGGGCCGGTGTCCCCCTGCGGCCCAGTGTTGCCCTGGGGGCCGGTGTACCCCTGGGGGCCGGTGTATCCCTGGGGGCCGGTCGGACCCGTGTACCCCTGGGGTCCGGTGTTCCCGGTGAAGCCCTGCGGGCCGGTCAGGCCCTGCGGACCCTGGGGGCCTACCTGCCCGATGCCACCCTGCGGACCCACGCCTCCGGTGGAGCCCGTGATCCCGGTGACGCCCTGCGGGCCGGTGACGCCCTGCGCTCCGGTGTTCCCGGTGAAGCCTTGGGGCCCGGCGTCGCCGGTAAAGCCCTGGGGTCCGGTGGCGCCCTGCGGTCCAGTATCGCCGGCCGGCCCGGTGAAGGCCTGTGGGCCGGTGGGTCCGGTTATGCCCTGGGGGCCGGTGAGACCGGCCGCTCCGGTTTCACCGGCAACGCCAGCCGGGCCGATGTTGCCGGCGGGGCCGGTGGGGCCGGGGACGTTGGACGAACCCGCCGGGCCGGTCGGGCCGGTCGGGCCGACGGCAGGCGGCGAGACCGCCCGGGAGCAGACCCGGTTGCGGCACTCTAGGGTGTCGCAGCAGTAGGAATTGCTGGCGCAGGCGCCGCCGACTTTGAGGCAGCGGCACCGGCCCGCGGCGGTGTCGCAATTGCTCGTGCAGCAGTCCGCGTTCCGCTTGCACCGGTTGTCGTTAACGGATCCATCGCCGCAGGGGCCGGCGGGTTTCGGTTTCCGGCCCTCGGCCGAGCCGCCTGCCGGGCGGTCCTTCGCCGCGGCATCGCCCGGTCCGCCGGAACCCTCGCCCTTGCGGCCGGACTTGCCGCCCTTGCCGCCCTTGCCGCCCGTGCCCGCCGAGGAATTCGCGCCCTTGCCGGATCCCGCGGTCGATCCGCCCGCGCCCTCGCCGGGCTTCTGGTCGCTGTCGCCACTGCGGTCCCGGGAATCGTCGCCGCCGGGGTTCGGCCGGCCGGCGTCGCCATCGTCGCCGCCCCCGCCCTTGCCCTTGTTGTTGCTTTCCTTGCCCCTGTCCGTGCCACCATCTCCGGCGGCGAGAGCCCCGGCCCGCCCCGTGGCGATCGCCGCCACTGAGGCCCCAAGCGCCGCGAGCGCACCAAGTGCGGTGCGCCGCGGGCGGAGCACCGCATCCTCGCCGGACATGGAATCCCCCGGATTGGTCCCAGTCATCTTTATCCCCCGGTCATGTTCATACCACGACGTCCATAGCACGGAAAGAAGTCATCGTCAACCTTTCTGCATCGTCCGGCGCCGATGCATGTGGGATAATGTTGCGTTCATCGTCCGGATACCCGCTTGAGCGCCGGGGCCGCGATGGGCGAAACTGGCCTCCGCGGTCGCGCCGGGAGAGGAACAGGCGGTGAACGAGCCGATGCGGATATGGACGAACTGGGCGGGCAATGTGCGCGCCACGCCGTGCCGGGTGGAGCGGCCGCGGTCCATCGATGCGCTGCGCCAGATCGTGGCGGCGGCGACGCGGGAGGGGTTGCCGGTCCGGGCCGCCGGCTCCGGCCATTCCTTCTCGCCGCTGTGCGAGACCGGCGGCGTGCTCGTCGATCTGTCCGCGATCGAGGGCATCGAGCGCATCGACCCGGTGTCGGGAGATGCGGTCGTGCTGGCCGGAACCAAGCTTCATGCGCTGGGAGAGCCGCTGCTGGAGGCCGGGCGCGCGCTCGCAAACCAGGGGGACATCGACCAGCAGGCGATCGCCGGGGCGGTGTCGACCGGCACCCACGGCACGGGCCGCCGGCACGGCAGTTTCGCGGCGCAGGCGCGGGCGGTGGAGTTCGTGACGGCGGAGGGCGACCTGGTCGAGGTGAACGCGAGCGACCCGGAGAGGTTCCGGGCGGCGCGGCTGTCGCTCGGGCTGATGGGGGTGATCTCGCGGGTGACCATGAGCACGCTCCCGGCCTACCGGCTGCGGGAGCGGTGCCGGGCGGCCTCCTTCGACGAGGGCCTGGCCGCCTACCTGGAGGAGGAGCCGGTCCGCCGAAACGCCGAGTTCTGGTGGCTGCCGGCGCTCGACGCCTGCGTGATCAAGACCTTCGATGAGACGTCCGACCCGATCGCGCGCCCGGAGACCGCCGAGCATCCGCCCGGCACGCTCGAGCGCTACCTGAAGCCGGAGGCGGTCGACTGGTCCTGGCGCATCTACCCGAGCGCGCGGACCACGCCGTTCGTGGAGATGGAGTACACGCTGCCGCTGGCGGCGGGCCCGGCCGCCGTGCGGGAGGTGCGCGATCTCATGCGCCGGGACCACCCGGCCTGCACCTGGGCGGTCGAATACCGTACCCAGCCGGGGGAGGATGCCTGGCTCAGCCCGACGCAGGGAGCGGACAGCGTGACCATCTCCGTGCACCAGGCGGTGGACCAGCCGTGGGAGGCGTTCTTCCGCGATGCCGAGCGGCTCTTTCTCGGCCACGGCGGGCGGCCGCACTGGGGAAAACTGCACTACCTCGACCCGGCCGGGGTGGCGGCGTGCTACCCGCGGCTCGGGGAGTTCCGGCGGGTGGTCCGGGAGTTCGACCCGGCGGGGACGTTCGCCAACGATCACCTGCGCGGGCTGGGCCTCGGCTGCTGACCGCCGCGCCTCACGGGGCCGCGACGACCGTAATGGTTCCGTTCATGTAGTTGTGCTCAGCGCACACGAAGGCGTAACTGCCCACCGTTGGGAATGCCGCCGTTTGCAGGTTCGCTGTCGGCGCCTGGACCGAAATCGAGCCGTCGGTGAACTGCAGGGGGTGGGACCCCACGTTGCCGTTCCAGCGCACGGTCGATCCGGCGACGACGCGCATCGTGGCGTTCCCGGTGCTGGTGTTCCAGGCGATGTTGCAGAGGGTGGCGGTCCGGCAGTCTTTGGTGCAGGCGTTGGACAGGCAGAGTTCGCCGGCGGCGCAGCCGCCGTTGCAGGGAGGCGGCGTGACGCAGGCGCCCGCCGAGCAGGTCAGGCCCGCGGCGCAGGCCTTCTGGCAGGCGCCGCAGTGAAGCGGGCTGGCGGCGGTGTCGATGCACGCGCCGCCGCAGTTGGTCAACCCCGCGCCGCAGACCAGCACGCAGGCGCCCTGCCGGCACGATTCCCCAAGTTGGCACACCCTCCCGCAGGAACCGCAGTTCGCCGGGTCGCCCTTCAGGTCGAGGCAGCGTGCGCCGCAGCGGGTGCTCCCGGACGGGCAGGCGCACGCGCCGGCGCGGCAAGCGCTTCCCGCGCAGCACTTCTTTTTCTTCGAACAGGCCGCGCCCGGCTTCGCGCACCGGGCGGCCGCGGCGGCGGCCGCGCCCGCGGGCAACGCCAGCAGCGAGGCGACAAACGCGCGGCGCCCGGCAGGGGCGGACAGAACGCGGGCGAGGCGGTCGAAGCGGGAGGCGTCCATGGGCGAGGGGCTCCTCGGTCAGTGATGATGCGCGCGGCAGCCGACGTGGTGACGGTAGCAGGCGCGGGCGGCCGCTCCTGTCGCGGCCGCCACCGGCGAGCCGCGGAGGGCCACGCCGCGCCGCGCGTGCGAAGATGCCCGGACCGGCCGCCCGTGATGCGTCGAGGAGCCAGCAGATGCCCGCCTACCCGATCCGGATCGGCGTTTCGATCACCCCGCAGCATGGAGACATCGCGACGATGCGCCAGCGCTGGCGCGACGTCGAGGCGCTTGGCTGCGACTCGCTGTGGACGTGGGACCATTTCTTCCCGCTGAACGGGGACCCCGACGGCCTGCACTACGAGTGCTTCAGCCTGCTGGCGGCGATGGCGGTGGAGACGAACCGGGTGACCATCGGGCCGCTCGTCGCCTGCAACTCCTACCGCAACCCGCACCTGCTGGCGGACATGGCGCGGACGATCGACCAACTCTCGGGCGGGAGATTCATCCTCGGCGTGGGCAGCGGCTGGAACGAGCGCGATTACACCGAGTATGGCTACGACTACAAGAGCGCGAAGGAGCGGCTGCAGGACCTGCGCGCCAACATGCCGGTGATCGGGGAGCGGCTGGCGACGCTGAACCCGGGCCCGGTGAGCGGAAAGATCCCGGTGATGATCGGGGGCAACGGCGAGCAGGTGACCATGCGGATCGCGGCGCGCCACGCCGACCTCTGGAACGGCAACGGCGACCCGGCGGAGATCGCCCGGCTGAACGGCGTGCTGGATGAACGCTGCCGGGAGATCGGGCGGGATCCGGGCGAGATCGAGCGGTCGATCAACCTGCGGCCGGGACAGGAACCGCTGGTGGATGCCTACGTCGAGAGCGGGATGACCCACTTCATCGTCGAGCCTTCCGGTCCGGCGTGGGACCTGTCCCATGCGGAGGCGCTGGTGCGCTGGCGGGACCGCCGGGGGTAGGCGAGCGGGGCATCCGGAGGCCGTCGCGGGTGGCACGTCCGGGCGCGCGCGGCTACGATGCAAAGATCGAAATCAGGCATGGCCGCGCCGGGCCCTCCGCATCGCGGAAGAGGCGCGCGGCCCACATGAACACCGAGGAAAGCAGGGCAATGCGCACCGCCATCACCGGCTACAAGGAACTCTCCGGACCGGCCGCGGCGACCGGACCCGAACTGCTGATCACCGGGCTGCCGCGCTCGGGCAACACGCTGGCGATGTCGCTGCTCTCCTCGCTGCCGAACACGGTGGCGCTGGACGAGGCGATGCGGCAGGTGGAGGTCAACCTGTGCGACACGCCGCAGGAGATCTCGATCCTGGCGCGGCGGTTCCTCAACGAGCAGCGCGCGCTGGCACGGCACGAGGGCGTCGTCTGGACCTTCCAGAAGGACGGCAAGACGACCGACAACGGGTTCCAGGGGGCGACGACCGCATCGGGCCGCACGCGTTCGGTGCAGCAGGGCTGGGCGCGGGTGGACACCCCGGTCGACGGCTCCACGCTCTTCCTGCTGAAGCAGCCCGTGATTTTCGCGGCCTCGCTGCCAGCGCTGGTGCACGATTTCAACATCTTCGCGGCGGTCCGCAACCCGATCGCGGCGCTCGGCTCGTGGAACACGGTCGACTTCGGGCTGAAGTCGGGGCGGGCGCAGTCGGCCGAGAAACTGGACCCGCGGCTGAAGGAGCGGCTCGACAAGGGAAAGACCCGGTTCGAGCAGCAAGCGATCCTCATCCACTGGTTCTTCGAGCAGTTCAGCAAGTACCTGCCGGCGGAAAAGATCATCCGGTACGAGGATACGATCGCGACGCGCGGCAAGAACCTGTCGCAGGTGCTGCCCGCGGCGGCCAGCATCGACCGGCCGCTCTCCTCCCGCAACTCCTCCAATGACTACGACAAGACCGTGCTGCTCGAAGCCGGCGAGACCCTGCTGCGGATGGACGGCGCGGCGTGGAACTACTACACCCGGCAGGAAGCGCGCGACCTGCTCGACGACCTGACGATGGGCGGATTCAGCCCGGTGGGCGCGGTGATCAACTCCGCGCCAACCCGGTTCGGCCCGTCCGGGCAGCCGATGCGCGGGACGCCGCAACAGATCGCGCAGATGCCGGTGCAGGCGCAGCGGCCGACCGCCCCCGCCGCGCCGGCGATGCCGATGCCGAGCATCCCCGGCGCTCCCTCGCTGGCCGATCTGCCGGACGACCTCAAGTTGGGGACGGCGCGGAAAGCGGTCACCCAGTCCGGGAGCAAGCGGCGCAAGCACCGGTAGCGCAAGGGGACCGCGGGCGGATCGCTTGCGCCGGGGCGCCCGGCAACGTCCGCGCCGGGCCTCACCGCACGTTCCTCACACACGGAGCGCTTTGGATCTCCGGGCGGGGCGGGCCGCGTGCAGCCTCCCCAACCCCTTCCCCGCCGCGGCGGGGGAGGGGATTTTCGTTGGCGGGGGGGTGAAAAGCGGTGGGAGCGGACGGACCCTCACGCAGAAGCCTGTCGACCCGGACGGGGTTGGAACGCTGCATCTCCGGGGCCATCCTCCCGCACGC
>JBJTKE010000261.1:0-4268 GCA_046096285.1 Chloroflexota bacterium | reverse complement strand
CCGCCTGCTTGCCCGGGCAGTCCGGGGGCAAGCCGGGGTCATCGCAGGGCGGCCGCGGCCAACGGGACCAGCGTGACCAGCGTGAGCAACGCGACCAGCGCGGGCCGCGCCGGGCCGGACCGGGTACGCGCCACCTGCGGCCGCAACTGCCGGTCGCGCGAGGGAACGACCTGCTCTACGGGCGGAACGCGGTGCTGGAGGCGCTGCGCGGGGAGCGGACCCTGCACCGGGTCTGGATGGCCGAGGGCGTGCGCGACGACGAGCGCATCGCCGCCATCCTCGAACTGGCCGGAGAACGGACCGTCCCGGTGGAGCAGGTTCCCCGCGAGATGCTGGACGACGCAACGCGGGGGGCGAACCACCAGGGCGTGGGCCTGGAGGCCGGGGAGTACCAGTACGCCGAACTGGGCGAGGTAATCGGCCGCGAGGGCACGGTGCTGGTGCTGGACCACCTGCAGGACCCGCAGAACTTCGGGACGCTGCTGCGGGCGGCCGAGGCGGCGGGAGTGGCCGGGGTGATCATCCCCGAGGACCGGGCGGTGGCGGTGACGCCAGCGGTGGTGAACGCGTCGGCGGGCGCGGTGGAGCATCTGCCGGTCGCGGCGACGCCGAATCTGCCGCGCGCGCTGGAGGACCTGAAGCGGTCGGGCCGCTGGGTGCTGGGGCTGGCCGGGGAGGCCGGGGCGGCCGACCTGTTCACGTCGGACGTGCCGACGCCTGCCGCGCTGGTGGTTGGGGCGGAAGGGACCGGGCTGGGCAAGCGGGTGCGCGCCACCTGCGATCTGCTGGTGGGGCTGCCGATGCGGGGGCGGGTGGAGTCGCTGAACGCCGCGACGGCGGGATCGATCGCGCTCTACGACCTGCTGCGGCGGGAGCGCGCCGCCGGGTCCTGAACCCCGGCGAGGCCGCCGTCGTCCCTGCGCCACGAGGCGATGGTGAGGTCCGCGCCGGCGAGCGTCGCGAGGACCAGGGCGATCATCGCGGCCGCGACCGCCGAGACGTAGACCGTTCCGGTCACGAAGGACCATCCGAAGGTGGTGTCGTCGAGGGCGTCCCAGCCGCGGCCGCCGCTGACGGCCCGCATGGCCGCTGCCGCGGCGGCGGCGAGCGCTAGCGCCGCGGGCGCGAGCGCTCGCGACGCGCGCCAGTGCTGGTTGCTGGCGGGAACGGCGAGCGGAAGCCCGCGGAGGGCCCGGCCGCACAGCCAGAGCGCGGCCGCCGAGGCGATGGAAGCCGCGAAGGTGGCGACGAGGTAGCCGCCCACGGCGTCGCTGGGCCGGTGCCAGCCCTCGGCGACCATCGCGATGCCGGTGGCGACGAGATAGCACCAGCCGAGAAGGCCCGCCCAGATGTCCCCGGCGGCGGGAAGCACGATCAGCAGACCCAGGACGAGCGACATGCCGATGGTGGCGTGGCCGCTCGGGAAACTGTTGTGCGAGCCGAAGGGGTCCTGCACGTCCATGAGGGCGGGACGCTGGAGCACGTAGCGCTTCAGCACCTGGGAGAGCACGTTCGCGCCGAGGATCGCGCCGCCCGCCGCCGCCGCGAGTCGCCAGCCGCCCCGGATGAAGCCGATGGCCATGATGACGAGGGTCGCGGCGGCCAGGGTGGTGAGGGAGATGAGGTTCAACGCCCGCTCCGCCTCGCGGAGGATGGCCGCCTGGCTGGCCATTCCACCGGCGATGGCGGCGTTGCCGGCGGTCTGCCCGGCGGAGGTGTCGACGGCGACCCGGAAGACGATGACGATCAGCACAAGGCAAATCACCGCGAGGACGAGCAACCGCCGTTCCCGGATGCGGATGAGGTTGTGGTCCATCGACAGTCGCTCTCGCTTCGGCTCGCGTGGATGCCTGCCGGTATCGTACGGCATGTCCGGGCCGCTGGGGACCGGCTGCGGAATGGGGCGGGGTGGGCGACAATCCCGCGACGACCGCCGACACCAGCCGGAAAGGAACACGCCAGATGCCCCGGATCCAGACCGTGAGCGACGCCGATCTCGACTACCTGCGGAGCGTGGACAGCCCGACCATCGCCAACGCCATCGAACTGTTCAAGGTGCGGGATCGGTGCGACGGCTTCATCGGCGGCAACGTGAAGGCGTTGTTCCCCGAGATGCCGCCGATGGTCGGGTACGCCCTGACGGTGACGATGAACGACGAGCACGGCGCGGTGAAGTCGAAGGACGGCTTCTGGAAGATGTTCGACGCCCTGTCGGAGATGCCCGCGCCGAGCATCCTGGTGGTGAAGGACGTGAGCGGTCGGCCGAACCGGGTCGCGTTCTGCGGCGAGGTGATGGCGACGATGGCGAGGCGCCTCGGCGCGGTCGGCTACGTGACGGACGGCACGGTGCGCGACGTACACGAGGTGCGGGCGATCGGGCTGCCCTACTTCGCGAGCGGCGTCTGCGTCTCCCACGCGAACTTCTGGGTGGAGGATGTCGGGATCGACATCGACCTCGACGGCGAGACGATCCGCACCGGCGACCTGCTGCACGGCGACGCCAACGGCATCGTCGTCGTGCCGCGGGAGGTGCTGGCCGGTCTGCCGGAGAAGGTGGCCTCGGTGCGGGACAAGGAGGGCGAATTGATGGCCTTCGTCCGCGGCGGGGGATTCACGCTCGACGGCGCGAAAAAATTGAGCGGGTACCGGTAGCGTTCGCCGGCGCCGGCAACGCGGAAGGGCCGTCGCGGTTTGCGCGACGGCCCCGATCCGCGCCCGGGATATTCCAGCACCGGTGAACGGGCGAGGGGGTTCAGGCCGCGAGGACGATGCCCTGCACCGGCCCGAAGCGAATTCCTACTTTCCCAGCCGCTCGCCCATGCACTTCACGTACTTCCTCTTCACGGTGTTCACGTGCTTTTCCAACGTGTTCTGCGGACAGTAGGCAAGGATCCCCGTGAACGTGACCTTCGCATCGTAGTCGACCTCGGTGGTTCCCATGACCGGCCGTAAGACGAAACTGAGGTCGTGCGACAACTTGCCGCCGCCGCTCGCCTTGCCGGTGCCCGAGAGCCGCCCGCTCTCGTTCACAACCATCTCCGAGTAGGTGCCCTCGACGGATCCGCTCGGGTCGAAACAGCCCTTCCGGTACGAGACGTTCAGGTTGAACGACATCCTGGACATGGAGGTGATCTTCTTGAAGGCGGGCGAGCAGGGCGCGGCGCTCTCCGGATCAGTCACGAAGTCCCAGACATCCCCGGGGGAGGCGTCGAAGGTTTCGGTGCCGCTGACGCGCACCGTCCTCGAGCGCTTGCCCTGCTTCTCGCTGACCGCGCCCGCCCCGGCTCCTGCCTCGTTCAGGCCGATACTGAGGAGGCCTGCTGCGACGCCGCCGATGCCGGCTCTCCTGCTGACGCGAGCGCCGAGCGAACGAACCAGAACTCCGATCGAACGATCCATGCTTGTCGTGACCTCCGGTAGTCGTGCAGCGAACGACATCCGCGCCATGATCGGCCTTCGACCAGGCAAGCGTGACAACGCAAACGTAGCAGAACATTGTTTCAGCAGGGAAAACCAGGCGTCTGCCAACTCGTAGCCACGGCTACGGCTACGGCTGCGGCTGCGGCTGCGGCTGCGGCTGCGTGCGGCGACGATGCGGCCAGACGCGTGCTGGCGCGATGCGGTGCGGCGCGTCTTCCGGTTGCCGGTGGCGTGCCAGCCTGGTCCCGCTGCGTGGTGCGCCATGCCCGAGCGCCGGGCCGACGGTCCCTCAGCCGCCCTTCACCTTGCTGGAAAGGCAGCCGAAGAACTGCTCGGTCTGCTTCTCGACAAAGCCGTTCATCAGCCGGGCGCCGACGCTGGCGATCATGCCGTGCACGACGATGTCGGCGGTCCAGGTGAGTTCGGTGGCCGCGCCGCCGTCGAGCGGGGTCAGGGTCATCACGGTGTCCATGGTCACCGCGCTGCCGGGGGTCTTGCCCTGGGCGCTCATCTTCGCGAGCTTCGGCTCGTCCATTTCCTTCCAGTGGACGTCGAAGCTGAACTTGCCGCGAACCGGGCCGAGGCCGGCCTTGACGACCGCCTTGAACTGCTCGGGAGAGACCGTCTCGATGGACTGGACGTCGGGCACGCAGGACGACACGCCCTGCGCGTCGGTGACGAAGTTCCAGACCTCCTGCGGCGTGGCCTCGATGCGGTGGGTGCCGGAAAACTGCATGGAACGGCTCCTTTGGGCGCGGCCCGGGGCTACGCCGACTTGCTGAGGTAGGTTGCCGGGGATTGCAGGAAGGCTCGCCTGCAGCCCGGGCAACAGAAATGATAGGTGGCGC
>JBJTKE010000260.1:0-3212 GCA_046096285.1 Chloroflexota bacterium | reverse complement strand
GGTGTTCGTGGTCAGGCGGATCCGGCTGTGGCCGAGGGCGGCCTTCGTCGCCTGCAGCCATGCCTTCGAGGACTCCCGGCGCAAGGTGGCCGACCTCATGGAGGGCGTGCCGGGGGCCTGAACGAGGGAATTGGCTCCACTATTGGCTCCAGACGCGGGAACCCCGGGAGACCTCAAGTCTCCGCGGGGTTCCCTTTTCCGCATGGTTGAGCGGAATACCGGTGGAGCCGCCGACAGGAATCGAACCCGCAACCTGCTGTTTACAAAACAGCTGCTCTGCCAGTTGAGCTACGGCGGCGACCTGCGCCCGGAAAGAGTATACGGCCATCACCAGCCGGCGGCCGCAGCAGGACGATGGTCCGCAATCGTCGGTCGACCTCCCAGCGCTCTGGACAGAATGGCCCCGGGTCTGTACCCTCGCACGATACGCATCGATGCGGCAGATAGTGATCAGGAACAGATTGGCACACAGGTTAAACTGTTGAGTCCAGCGACCCGTGGAGGTGTGGACCGTGCGATTCCCCGCAGCACGTGACCATCGAAGTATCTGGCTGGCGATGGCCTTCGCGATGTTGCTGGCGATGGTGCCGGCAGCGGTTGTGGCCCAGGAGACGCCCACGCCGATTGCTTCCCGGGACGTCGTGTTGGATGTGAGCAGTTTGCAGGGTTCACGGAGCGTGACCCTCGACGGCCCCGCCGTGGCTCCGGCCATCTGCTCGCAAGCGGCGGAGAATCCCGAGGTTGCGCCGCCGTTGTACGACTACCTCATTCTTGTCGACGTCAGCCGATCCATGCGCGGGATACGTGGACTGAATGACGAGGACTACGTCGAGAATCTGGATATATGGGATGAGGTCGTTCAGTCTGTCACGCAGTTTGTTTCGGAATTGGACGACCAGGCCTCAGTCTACATTGTGCCGTTCGCAGGTGGCCTGGTGGGCTCAGATGGTGAGCTGTTCGATCCTTCCAGCCCGGCGTTCGCACCGGAAGCCGTCCAGACGTTCACGCCCTTCTACATGTCAGAACCGGGGGATCGGGACGCCGCGATCGCCTTTGTCGGATCGCTCTACGCGGACTACGAAGGCACCCATCTCGCTCGGAGTGTCGAGTACTCCCTGCGGCTCATGGCCAGTCTGAAGGCGGAGGACGCAGGCCCGCGCGACCATGTCCAGACGCTGCTGATCTACAGCGACGGGATCGGAAACGGGCCCGGTGATCCGGCCTACCTCGGTGAAAACCCGGAAAACTATCCCAGCCTGCCGGAGATTCTTCGCCAGTATCTGGATCTGCAGAACTACATCTTCACGAAGTACATCATGTTGAGCGAGGCCGCCAATGGTCTCGAACCGGGTCTGGTGGACGAACTGATCGGCGTTGGCGTTTCGATCGTCAGCGGTGAGGTGCCGAAGATCCGTGAAGTGCGCCTCGCGGTCGAGCCGGCCGAACTTGGCACGCTGGATGTCGATGACCGGGCGTCGACCCGGCTGTGCTTGCTCGCGGGCACTGTCGGTGTGGGCGTCGAACTCAGGCTTTCCGATGACCAGAGCCTCCTGCCCGAGGATGTCACCCTGCGCCTTTCGCCGCCGGATGGCGTCATCCTTGGCCCCGGCGAGGCAGGCATCGCGGTCGGCTGGAGGCTGGTCGAAAAGCCCGAGCAATCGCAGGATGAGTCCTACTTCGCCAAACTGATCGTGGATCCCGTCGATCCGGAAGTCATTCCGGTGCCGGGGCAGTTCTCGCTGCCGTTCCGGATCAAGGGCTATCCCGATGGATCGATCCAGGTGGAGCAACCGCAGCCGATCGACGCGCGACGGTCCGCTGCCGGTTCGGGTGATGGCAGGCGCGCGGCAGCGAGGATTAGCCTCGGCGAACCGCTCCCGGAAGGCGCAACGCTCGCGCTTTCGCTGCTGGAGGCCGACGCGCATGGCGGAATCGTGGCGGGGTTCGCCCCAGGGCCGGGCAGCTACGGCGATCCGTCCGACCGGGAGCGGGTGCTGGAGGCCGGTGATGATGAGGCGTATCTCGTTCTCGACCTCCCGGACGGCGCGCTGGTGGAGACGCCCGATGGTGCGCCTCGGGAGGATGGAACCTACACGCTGAGGTACACCGTCGAGGCGGTTGCCGAGGGCATCCGGCTGGCCGGGCAGGAACCGGGACAACCGGTGGCGCTTCAGGTCGAGCAGGAGGTTCTCGTCATTCCCGGTGGAGCACTCGTCGGCTGCGAGGCGACGGAGGCCGATGCCGGCGAGACGGTGGCCGAGGGGGCGAACGGGGAGCAAATCCCGGTCTGCCTTACCGTGGCGTTCAGCCTCGGCGGCGACGAGCCTGGCGTTCGCGCCGAACACGCCCTCGAACCTGTGCTGTCGGGCAGCGCTGCAGTCGAACTTCGCATCGGCGACCGGGACGGCACGGACCTGTTTCCCAACGCGGTGGCTGGATTTGCCGCCCCGCGCGGTCGATACGGGGACCCGGCGCTCGGGCAAACAGCCGTTCTTGACGCCGGGAGCAATCCGATCGCCGTGGGGCTCGACGTGCCCGCCGAGGACCTGCGGCAACTCGCACCGGGAGCGTATCCGTTGGTCATCGACGTGATCGTCGACCCGCTCGGCGTCGATCTCGACCTGTCCGGTCCGAACGTCGCCCGGAACGCCGATGGCACCTGGACGGTCCGGGCGGGAGCCACGCTCAATGTGACCGCGAGACCCATTCTGGAAGTCGGTCCGGCGCCACCGGTAGCGGGCGATCCGCCGGAGTTCGTCATCGGAGAGCGGCCGGACCGGCCGGTGCGCTGGGAGGTCGAGGTTCCCTACCTGCCGGGCGAGGGCATCCAGGGTTCGCTCCTTCGCCTCGATGGCTCGGAACTGCCTCCCGGCATGGGCGTGCGGCTCATGGGCGGCATGCGGGAGCGGACCGAGGTCACCCTCGACAAACCCGGCCTCTCGATCGGGGTTACTGCCGAAGGCGACCCGGCCCTGCTGGAGCAACTTGGGTCCGGCCAGCATGCAATGCGGGCCTACCTCGTCATTGATCCCGGAAACGCCGAAGTTGCCGGGCCAGGAGTGCTCGACAACGGAGACGGGACCTATGCGCTGCCAATCGAACTCACGCTGACCCTCATCGACCCGGCGATCGTGCGGTGTGATCTCCCCGCGTTCGACTCCGTCGGGTTGGCCGACCGGGGGCCTGACGAGTCCGTCACGTGGAGCAGCCCG
>JBJTKE010000259.1:0-3571 GCA_046096285.1 Chloroflexota bacterium | reverse complement strand
GCCGAGGTCGGGGAGGCTGGCGGCGCGGGCGATGGCGGGGAGGACGAGGTCCGGGGAGGAAATGGCGTCAAGCGGAATCCAGAGAAAGGGGAGGGCGGCGAGGCGGCGGCGGTCGGCGATGCCGCGGGCGAGGCGGGTCTTGCCGACGCCGCCGGGGCCGATGAGAGTGAGAAAGGGGGCGTCAGCGGCGAGGAGCTCCTCGATGGCAGCGAGGTCGGGTTCGCGGCCGAGGATCGGCGCAAGGTCGGGTAACTCGGCGGCCTGCGAATCGGCGAGGCGGCGTGCCGCGCGGGAGCGGCCCCGCTCGCGGACCCGGGCTCCCTGCGCGGCGGCCTGGAGGCGCTCGCGGTCCGCCTCGGACAGGCCGAGCGATTCGGCGATCAGGTCGAGGGTGAAGGGATGCGGCACCCGGCCCCGGCTGCTCTCCATGCCCTGGATGGTGCGGAGGCTGACACCCGACGCGGAGGCAAGCGCCTCCTGCGTCATGCCTGCCTCGCGGCGCCGCTCGGTCAGGAGATCGCCCAGTTGTTCACCGCTGATCGCGGCGTGCTCCCCGCCGTTCGTCTCCATTGATCTAGTGTAGCAGCGGACAGGGCGGCAAACATTGCGGGTTAAGTTGCGGGTTAGGTTGCGGGTTTGCTATGGCGCTGGCCGCGACCTGGTGGCAGCATCGAATGGCCTGCCGGTCTGCGGCGGCGCGGCCCGTGCGCGGGCGTGGGCGTGGGCGTGGGCATGGGGAGGTGAACACGTCATGGATGGCAGGGCATTCGATCGACTGACGCGGCTGCTGGCCGGGAAGGTGACGCGGCGCGCCGGCGCGGCCGCCGCGGTGGCCGGGATTGCCGGCGCTGCCGGGATTCCGGGGCCGGCCGGCGCGGAGGAGAAGTCCGGCAAGCACGGCAGCGGCCACGGCAGCGGGAAGAGCCGGGAGCAGGCGAAGACGCGGAGGCCCGGCGCCGCGGGCCCCTGCGGCGATGGCTCGGACAAGGCCAACCAGTGCGCGAAGGCCGGGGACTGCTGCACCGGCATCTGCGACCGGGCGGCGGGCAAGACGACCGGCCGCTGCCGGTGCGTCCGCGCCGGCAAGAAGTGCGGCGCCGACAGGAACTGCTGCAGCGGCCGCTCGTGCGTCAAGGGCACGTGCGCCCGGCAAAAGCCGCCCAGGCCGCCGGTCCCGCAACCGGTGGACACCGGAGAGGCCTGCTCGGCCGGCAGCGTCTGCAAGGCCTCGGCGGCTTCCTGCACGACCTACGCCCTCGGCGTCATGACCGGGACCTACTGCCTGTTGCCGGCCGCCGCAGCCTGCCAGGATGACGACGACTGCGTCTCCTCCTTCTGCAACGGGGGGAGCTGCGAGGCGGCATGCACGGTCTGCGCCAGCGGTTGCCCGAAGACCAGCGTCTCCGCGGCGCTCGCGGCGGCCAGCGCGGACGGCGTGATCGGCGTCGGGCCGGGAACCTACGACGATACGGTGGAGGTGGACAAGTCGATCACGGTGCGGCGCTGCGGCTCGGCGGGCACGGTGGAGATGCAGACCACGACGCCCGGCAAGAACGTCTTCCGGGTTCTCAACCTCGACGCCACGTTGACGCTGAAGGACCTCGAACTGACCGGAAACGACGCGGCCCGGCGGCCGCTGGTCTACCTCGACGGCAACCTCTCGACCAGGCCGAAGCTGTCGGCCACCGGGGTCATTTTCCGCGACCTGGTCGGGGACAGCTACGGCGCGGTGGTCGCCTACGAGCGCGCCGACATCGAGCTCACGGAGTGCGAGATCCGCAACAACACCGACCTGCCGCGGGGAGCGGTGACGGTCAAGGAATACTGCACGCTGACGGTGAAGGACTGCGTGTTCGACGGCAACATCGGCGTCGACAGCTACGACGGCGCGGGCATCCATGCCTACAGCTCGACCGCGGTGACGATCGACGGCTGCACCTTCACCAACAACGACGCCCTGGGCTACAACGGCGGCGCGGTGCACGTGGACGGCGGGGCGCTGATCATCAAGGACAGCACCTTCACCGGCAACAAGGCGGACATGGGCGGCGCGCTGAGCCTGAGTTCCGACGACGGCTTCGAGGTGACCGACTGCACGTTCAGCGGGAACACCGCCACCTCCGCAGGCGGCGGCATCCTCATCGACGCGGCCTCCGGGATCCTGACCCGCGTGAAGGTGACCGGGAACACCGTCGAGCAGGCCGGACAGGCGTTCAAGAACGGCGGCGGCGTGATGGTCACCGGCTACGGCAGGTCGGTCGTGTTCACCGACTGCGAGATCTCCGGCAACACCCACCCGCGGGCGGGCGGCGGGATGCACGTCTTCGCCGGCTCCATCGGCAAGACCACCATCATCTTCGCCGGTTCCACCACGATCACCGGAAACACGGTGACGGACGGCACGAACGGCGGCGGCAGCGGCCTGTCGGTGCTCCAGGACACCGGGAGTTCCCAGACGGTGGCGATCCTCGGGTCGCGCACGCGGGTAACCGGCAACGACACGCCGCCGACCCAGTGCGCCCGGGCGAACGGGTTCTGGCCGAGCATCACGACCTGGTCCGGAACCGAGGTGACCGACTGCATCTTCTAATCATGCGCGAGACCGCCCGCGTTGCGGGTGGTCTCGCCTTCGCCCGCCTCCCGGCCGCAGGCGCGGCCGGGAGGCGGCGTTCCTTCCGCGCGTCCGGCGGGCGGTTCAGGCGGCCACGAGGTCCAGGGCCTCCTCCAGGGCGAGTCCGCGGCCGCGGGCGAGGAACGCGGCGAAGGCCTCGCCGCCGAGGGCCGCGGCGAGGCGGGCGCGGGCCTCCGCGAGGGCGGCGGCGTTGCGCTCGCCGAGCGGGTAGCCGTGGCGGGCGGCGGCATCGTCGAGCGCGCCGAGGAGGACGGCCGCCCGTTCGAGGCCGGGGCGGTCCGTCGCCGCCTCCGCGCTGGCGAGGATGTACCCCATCAGCGGCAGGTAGACGGTGCCCGAGAAGCCCGCGTCGGCGCTCCAGGCGATGGACTCGGCGAAGCGGGCCCGGGCCTCGGCGGCGGCGCCGGTTTCCAGCAACGCGAAGCCGAGCCAGTCGCTGGCGCTGTTGAAATGGGCGGCGGCCCCGCGGGCGCGCGCCCAGGCAGCGTAGTCGCGAAGCAGCGGCAGGGCGGCCTCCACCTCGCCGCTCTGGACGAGCAGGTTGGCGAGGATCACCGCGCTCATGTGCCAGGAGACCTCCCGCGGGCCGTCGCCGACGAGGGCCCAGGCGGCGCGGGCGAGGGGAATCGACTCCGCCGGGGGCAGGCCGGCGGCATCGCGCCGGAGCACTTCGAGGATGGGCAGGCAGGCGGCGTATTCCGGCGAACCGTCCCGCGCGGCGAGCGGCCCGAGGCGGGCGATGGCCTCGTCCATGGCCGCGACATCCGACTGCAGGTAGGCGAGGTAGCCGGACCAGTGGATGGCGTCGAGGAGCGCGGCGGGGGTGGGGCCCGCGGCCTCGCGCGCCTGCTCGCGGGCCCAGCGCAGGAACCAGGCAGCGTGGGCGCGGCGGGCGGCGGGTTCCTCGCCGGCGTCGCGGAGGCGGTCGCGGGCGAAGAG
>JBJTKE010000258.1:0-4770 GCA_046096285.1 Chloroflexota bacterium | reverse complement strand
CTGACATTCCCCGCGGCGGATTTCCTGCGCTGGCTGGCCGCCGGGCTGTCCGGCACGCCCCACCCCGGGTGCTCCACGGGGTCCGGCTTGCTGCTGGGTCGGCTCTACGGCCTGCCGGCGAGGGCGGCGGCGAGCGCGGCGAGATCGGACTCCCGCTCCCGCGCGAGGTGCGCGGCGAGGCGCCCCGCCACCACGGACCCGAGCCGCTCGCCGGCGGCGATGCCCTCGGGGGTGGCCACCACCCGCAGGCGGCGGCGGTCGCCGGGGTCGGGCTCGCGCCGGACCAGACCGCGCTCCTCCATGCGGTCCAGCAGCCCGGTGACCACGGCGCGGGAACTCCCGAGATGGTCCGCCAGCAGCGCCGGCGAGGCGATGCCGGTCTGCACGAGATAGAGCACGGCCAGTTGCCGGAAGCTCGGGTCGCCCTCGGCGCGGCTGGCCCGCAGCGAGGCGGCGGCCCATTGCTGCAGCCGCGGCATGGCCCGCAACAGGCGGCCGGCGAGCGCCGCTGCCTCCGCCCCCGCCTGCTCCTCTCCCGCGCGGCGGCCGCCGTGGCCTGCCGCGCCGGGATCATTGCCGGGGATGATAATACGCAATGCTAACCAGATGCCGCCCCGCGCGGTTGCGCGCCGGTTACATCCCGGCCGCGGACGGCTCCCGGCCGCTCAGGGTGCGGACCAGCCGCTCGCCGAGCTTGCCCAGCAGCACGCCCGCGCCAGCCGCCGCCATCGCCGGCAGGCCGTAGAGCAGAACCAGCAGCAAGCCGGACCCCGTGGAGAACCCGGGGTGGGGCGTGCCGGACAGCACGGCGGCCAGCCAGAGCAGGAAATCCGCCGCGGGGAATGTCAGGGGCGCGATCCAGACCCAGTGCCCGGACCGCGTGACGGCGCCGAGCGCCGCCGGAACCACCAGCACGAGCAGCAGGAGATAGCGCCCGGCTTCGTCGGCATTGCTGCCTTCGCCGAACACTTCGTTGAGATACTCCATCATGCCGCCAAACCCCCACTCGCGGGCGAACGGTCCGTCGGGCCCGAACAGGGTCCAGGTCACCGTGGCCGACACGAACACCCCGAGGATGGCCGCCAGCACGAGGACGCGCGCGTTTCCGGGCATCGGGGGCCAACGCCGGGCCGGAGAGACGGACTCGCCCGCCGCGGGCAGCGGGCGGGTGGGCGATGGGTCGGGGAACGTCATGTCCATGCCTCCGGTTCGGCGGCGATGCGGGCCACGGGCCACCGGGCCACGGGCCACGGGCCACGGTTCTCGCGGCTGCGGGCAGTTCCGCTCCGGTGGCGCCCTCGGGCGACCGCGGACGCCAGCCGCAGCCTAGCCCGGGAAGGTGATGGAGCGATGAGCGACGGCCGGCGCCGCCGCCGAGGCGCGAAGGCTAAAGCGTCACGCTGTACGCATGAACCGGTGGCGTGCAATCGTCTGTTGACATTTGCCGGATCGGCTCATACCATCCCCGCACGTTGCCGCCAGCCGCACCGCGGAGGAGTGCCCGATGCCCATGCTCAAGGACCGCGCCCGCTGGAGCGGGGTGTTTCCCGCCACCCTGCTGCCGTTCAAGGACGATGGCTCCTACGCCATCGACGAGGAGGGCCTGCGCGCCTATGGGCGGCAGTTCCTCGGCATTCCCGGCATCAACGGCATTGTGCCCAACGGCCACACCGGCGAGATCCAGACCCTCTTCCCGGAGGAGCGCAGGCGGGTCGTCGAGATCCTCGCGAGCGAACTCGGGGATGCCCTGCCGGTCATCTCCGGGGTCTCCGCCGAGGCCAGCCTCGAGGCCATCCACCACGCCCAGCAGGCGCAACTCGCCGGCGCACAGGGCATCCTGCTGATGCCCCCCCACCAGTGGCTCCGCTTTGGCCGCGAGAGCGAAACGGCGATCCGCTTCGTCCAGGACGTCGCCTCCAGCATCGACATCGGCGTGGTCATTCACCAGTACCCCTCGTGGACGAAGGTCAGCTACAGCACCGACGAACTGGTCGAACTCGCGAAGATACCGACCATGGTCGCGGTCAAGGACGGCACCCGCGACATGGCGAAGTACGAGCGCAACATCCGCCACCTGCGCGCCTCGGCCCCCGAGGTCGCCATCCTCACCTGCCACGACGAGTACCTGCTGACCACCCTCACCCAGGGCATCGACGGCGCGTTGGTCGGCTTCGCCGGGTTCGTGCCCCACCTCATCCGCGACCTGGTCGAAACCGCGCTTGCCGACCGCCTCACCGAGGCCCGCGCCATTTCCGACCACGTCTACGTGCTCAAGCAGGCCGTCTACCGGATGGGCGAGCCCTCGGCCGACGCCCACCAGCGGATGAAGGCGGCGGTCTGGCTGCTCGGCCGCATTTCCTCGCCGGTCGTCCGCCCGCCGATGCCGCCGCTCGCCCCCGCCGTCTTCGACGAACTCGCCCGCGAACTGACCCGTGTCGGCATGGCCCCCGCCGTCGCCGCCGACTGACCCCCGCCCGCGGGACGCCGCCGCCCATTGACGCGCCGGGCCGCTGCCGGTACAACCGTACCGGCCGGCCACGGCGGTCTCCGCGCCGTCCGAGGGAGACGCGATGCTGCTCTATCTCCTGTCCCGCATCCTGCGGTCCGCGCTGGGCATCCTGCTCATCCTGTTCGTGTCCTACGCGATGATGTTCTACGGGGCCGGCGACCCCATCAAGAAGATGTACCTCGACAAGGACGACCTCGCCGTCGACGAGGTCACCCTCGCCGCGCTCCGCGAGAAATACGGGCTCGACGATCCCTTCCTCGCCCAGTTCACCACCTATCTCGGCAACCTCGCCCGCGGCAACATGGGCATCAGCATCCGCGAGCAGCGGCCGGTCGCCGACATGGTGCGGGCCACCCTGCCGATCTCCATCCAGATGGGACTGGCCGCCACCGGCCTCGCCACCCTGATCGGCATCCCGCTCGGCATCCTCGCCGCCCGCCGGCACAACTCCCCCCTCGATTACGCCATCGTCGCCGGGGTCACCGCCTTCAACGCTGTACCCGTCTTCGTCATCGGGCCGTTGCTGATCCTGTTCTTCGTCTCGGTGCTGGGCATCATGAAGGTGCCCTGGGGATGGGACGGCCTGTTCAGCGCCAAGACCATCCTGCCCCTCGCCGCGCTGACGATGGTTCCCCTGCCGATCGTGGTCCGCCAGACCCGCTCCGCCATCCTCGAGGTGCGCGGCGAGGACTTCATCCGCACTGCCCGCGCCAAGGGTCTGTCCGAGCGGCAGGTCGCCTTCCGCCACATGCTGCGGCCGGTGCTGCTTCCGGTCATCACCTCGGTCGGGCTGGTGGCCATCACCCTGATCAACGGCGCCATCTTCGTGGAACTGATCTTCGGTATTCCCGGGTTTGGCGGTCTCACCCTCGAGGGTCTGCTCAACGTCGACTATCCCGTCATCATGGCCACGGTTTTCGTCGGCGCGCTGATCGTGATGCTGACCAACCTCGCCGTCGAACTCGCCTATCCCCTGCTCGACGCTCGCGTCACGAAGGGGCACTGACGATGGCCCAGCCACAGGCCGTCTCCGCCGCGACGCTCGCCATCCCGGCTGGCGGGGCGGCCCGCGCCGAGCGCAGTCTATGGAAGGACGCCTGGCGGCAACTGACCGCCAACCGCCTCGCCCTCGGCGGGCTGATCGTCATCGCGCTGTTCTTCTTCGCCGCCCTGTTCGGGCCGTTGCTCGCCCCCTACGACTTCCTCGAGCAGAACATCAAGGAGGCCCTGCAGCCGCCGTCCGCCGCCCACTGGTTCGGCACCGACGCCAACGGCCGCGACATCTTCAGCCGCATTCTCTACGGCGCTCGCAGCGCCGCCCTCGTGGCCATCGCGACCACCGCCATCAGCCTGCTGATCGGCGTCTTCATCGGCATGGCCGCCGGGCTGTTCGGCGGCCGCACCGAATCGTGGCTGATGTGGATGACCGACATCACCATGTCGATCCCGGTCATCCTGCTGGCCATGCTCATCAACACTGCCCTCAAGTACCGCGCCACCGACTACTTCGACGCCATGTACACGAGGACGAAGAACCCCTTCTTTCTCAACACCTGGTGGCTCGATTTCCTCCTCGTCTTCGTGGCCATCGCCCTCATCAGCTGGCCCGGCTACGCCCGCCTCATCCGCGGGCAGGTGAAGACCACCGGCAAATCCCTCTACGTCGAGGCCGCCCGCTCCATCGGCGCATCCGACCGCCGGATCATGACCCACCACCTCGCGCCCAACTCCCTCGGCCCGGTCATCGTCGCCGTCACCCAGGGCATGGGCGGCGCGGTGCTGCTGGAAAGCTCGCTCAGCTTCCTCGGCATCGGCATCCAGCCCCCCAACGCCTCCTGGGGCAGCATGCTCAGCGACAGCCTCAGCCTGTGGCGCTCCGTCCCCCACCTCATGGTCGGTCCCGCCCTCACCATCGCCGTCATCCAGATCGCCTTCATCTTCCTCGGGGACGGCCTGAACGACGCCCTCAACCCTCGCCAGCGCCGGGTCTGACCCCGGCAGGAGCCGCCATGTCCGCCGTCAATCCCGATGGGCCCGTTCGCTGCATCCTCGCCGGCATGGGCGGCGTCACCCGCGAGATGCTGAAGAGCCTCGCCGGCTTCCCCTGGTTCGTCCCCGCCGCGGTCGTGGACCCGCGCCCGGAGGCCCGCGAGCAGGCCTGCCGCGATCTCGGCCTGCCGGAGCGCGCGGCCTTCCCCGATCTCGCCGCCGCCGTCGCCGCCGTTCCCGCCGACGCGGCCATCATCAACACCCCCTCGGAA
>JBJTKE010000257.1:0-15272 GCA_046096285.1 Chloroflexota bacterium | reverse complement strand
CGCTCAGCATGTTGGTGAGCATCCGGTCGAGGCGGCCGCGCTCGACGGCGACGTCGGCCCTGCGTTCGCGGCGCGTTTGCGGTTGGAGGGCGGATTGCTGCGCGGCTAGCTGGTGGGCTCCCCGTGACTGGCGGTCGGCGGCGGCGGGCAACTCCGGCGGAAAGTCGACCGTGAACCGGTGGCTGGTGGAGAGCCTGGCCGCCTGGGCGATGCCCTGGCGCACCAGCGGCGCCAGCAGCACCGGCTCGGTTGCGGGTTCGAGCCTGCCGGCGCGCATCGCCACCACGCTCAGCATGTTGGTGAGCATCCGGTCGAGGCGGCCGCTCTCGACGGCGACGTCGGCCGTGAGTTCGCGCCGCGTTTCCGGATCGAGGGCGGATTCCTGCGCGGCAAGCAGGTGGGCTCCCCCGTGAATGGCGGTCAGCGGCGTCCGGAATTCGTGGGAAACCAGCGACAGGAAGTCATCCTTGATCTGCTCAGCCTGCCGCAATGCGGTCACGTCCTGGTAGACGATGACCGCCTGCACCACGGTGCTCGCGGCGTCGCGCAGCGGGGCGGCCTGGATCAGCAGCGGAACGGTCGACCCGTCGCCGCGGCGAAGCACCAACTGGCGGTTGCGGACCGTTTCCCCGCGCAGCGCCCGCATTCCGGGGCGCGCGTCCGGGGGAACCACGGCGCCGTCCGCGTCGAGCAGATCGAAGTCCCGCCCGTACCGGGGCAGGGTCCCGGGAGGCGCGTCCCGGCCGAGCAGGATGGCGATGCTGGCCGAGTTCGCCAACTCGATCGCTCCATCCGGCGGGGCGAGAATCAGCACTCCGGCCGGCATGCTGTCGAGAATGACCCGCAACTGGTCCCGTTGCGCCTCCGCCCGGCGCCGGGCGTCCCGCAACTGCCCGGAGAGCTGCGCGCGCTCGATCGCCGAGGCGGCGTGCGCCGCGAGCACCTCGAGCGCCGCGAGGTCCTCGGACGAAAACGCGTTGCCATCCTCCCGGTCGGTGAGATAGAGATTTCCCAGCGGCCGGCCGCCAATCTGGATCGGCACGCCCAGCAGCGACGTCATCGGCGGGTGGTTCGGGGGAAAGCCGGATGAAAACGGATGGCTGGCGATCGAGTCGACCAGCAGCGGTTCGCCATCGCGCACCATGAGGCCCAACAGCCCCTTTCCCACCGGCCGCCCGCCGATGGCGGCCTCCCGTTCCGGCGACAACCCGGTGGTGATGAAGGTGACGATTCTTCCCGTGTCGTCGGCGACGCCGAGCGCGGCATACCGCGCCCCGATCAACCGGCGCGCGATTTCCACGATCCGCCGCAGCAACCGGTCCAGATCCAGTTCGCCTGCCACGGCCAGCGCGGCCTCGTAGGCGGCAGCCGTCGCCGCGGAGGCTATGGCACGGCCCGGATTCTCCATCGTCTCCTCCACCGGGAGCGGCCGGGCGGGCCGACGCTCCCTCGCGGGCATGTTCAACTGGTCTCGGCGCGGACCAGCAGGACCGGCCCCGGCGCGTGGCGCACGACCTCCTCGGCCACGCTGCCGAGGAACCAGCGCCGCAATCCGGTGCGCCCGTGGGAGGCCATGACGAGCAGATCGCCGGGGGCAGCGGCGGCTGCGAGCTCACGCGCCGCGAGCCCCTCGCGCGATTCGGTGGTCACGGCCAGACCCTCGGCCGCGAGCCGGGCCTGCGTCGCGGCAAGGTAGTCCCGCACGGCTCTCCGCTCGTCCTCGAGCGCGAGGTCGAGGGCGGAGGCGTCCAACGCCAGCCCAAGGGCGCCATACTGCTCAAGCCGCCCCAGATCGACAACCCGCACGAGATGCAGCGGAGCGGAAAGCGCCGTCGCAAGTTCCCTTGCCCGCGGCAGGGCCGATTCGGCCGTCTCCGACCCGTCAAGAGCCACCACGATCCGGTCGAACATCGCCACAGTGGACTCCTTCTTGCATCGCGCTGCATGCGCCGCCATTGTTCCTGCCGCGCAAGACTACCCGACCGCAGCCGCCTGATGCCCCGGGGCCGCAATGCAACCACCGGACCACGACCTTCGCGATGCCCTGCTCGACCCGGCCAGCTATCCGTGGCGGCCTGCGACGGTCGAATGCATCGACACCCATGTGTCCCGGATCTTTCTCGCCGGGGACCGGGTGGTGAAGATCAAGCGCCCGGTCGAACTCGGGTTCATCGACCTGCGCCGGGCCGATGCCCGGCATGCCGCATGTGTTGCCGAGGACACGCTCAACCGGCGGCTCACCGAGGGCGTTTATCTCGGTCTCGCGGCCATCACCCGGCGCCCGGGTGGCGTGCGCGTCGGCGGCGACGGCGCACGGCTCGAAACCGCCGTGGTGATGCGGCGCCTGCCGGAATCCCACATGCTCGACCGGATGATCGAGCGCGGCGCGGTTCCCCCGGATGCGGCCGACCGGATTGCGGATCGCCTGATCCCGTTCTACCGCTCCACCGCCCGATGCGGCCCCTCCGGCGCCGCCGCCTGCGCCGGGGCGCAGGTTCGGGTGGTGCGGGAAAACGTCGCCCAGATCGCCGGACTGCCCCGGATCGCCGGCTGCGGGCTCCTGCAGGACCTCATCGCGGAGTCAGTTGGCCTCGGGATCCGGTCGCTCGACCCGCTCCTGCGGCTCCGCTGCTCCGAGGGCTGGGTGCGCGATGGGCACGGCGACCTGCGGGCAGAGCACGTATGCCTCGAGCCGGGGCGGCCCCCGCAGCTGTTCGACTGCCTCGAATTCGCGCCCTCGCTTCGGTGCGCGGATGTCGCCAGCGACCTCGCGTTCCTGCTGATGGACCTTCACCGCCGTGGCGCCGCCAGCCTCGCCGATGCCATTCTCGGCAACTGCAGGCGGGGAGGAATCTCCCTGCCGGACCCGTTGCTTCGGTTTTACGCGACGCATCGCGCGCTGGTGCGGATCAAGGTCGGGCTGATCGAGCAGGCGGAAGGTCTCCGGGGCGGCGGGCGGGAGATCGCAGGCTGCCTCGACGAAGCGGCCGCCGCAAGCCTCGACACCCGGCCCGTGCTGGTCATCGTCAGCGGGCTCAGCGGGAGCGGGAAGTCGCTGGCGGCCGGGCGAATCGCCCGGGCGTTTGGACTGGCCGCGCACAGTTCCGACGAGGTGCGGCAGGTCCTCGTCCCGGAGCGCGACCCTGAACTTCGCTACCGGCCGGATCGCGTCGCACTGGTGTACGACGAACTGTTTCGCCGCGCCGCGGCCGACCTTGCCACGGGCCGCCCGGCACTGCTGGACGCGACGTTCCTCGGCGCAGCCGAGCGCGAGCGCGCCGCCTCGGTAGCCCGGGATCACAGGGTTCCCCTGATCGTCGCAGAGGTCGAGGCCAGCGACGCCACCGCGCTCCGGCGGATTCGCTCCCGGGCCGCGAGCGGCGCGTCAATGTCGGATGCGGACGAAGCGGTCCACGCGGGACAGCGCGAACGAGTCCGGCGATTTCCGCCCGCGATGCCCGATGGCGCCTTCCCGGCGACGATCGACAACGAGGCGGATGGACCCCCTCCGCTGGATCCGGTGGCCGCGGCGCTCCGGGCCGCCGGGGTGCTGCGCGGCGCGTTTCAGGAAGCGGGCGGGCATTGGAGGGCCGGCGGCGATCAACCGCCCAGTTGCGCCCCGAACAGCTTGCCGACGAGGTAAGTCACGGCGAACGCGGCAACGCCGAAAGCGACCTGCCGGAAGCCCGAGAACCACACGCTCTTGCCGGTGATGACGGTGATCGCCGCGCCGATCACGAACAGTGCGAGCAGGCTCAGCGAGACGCTGAGGATGAGCGCGCCCTGCCCCGCGCCGAAGATGAACGGCAGCACCGGCACGATCGCCCCGATGGCGAACAGCACGAACGAGGTGATGGCCGCCTCCCAGGCCGAGCCGCCGAGTTCCGCCGGATCGGCGCCGAGTTCCTCGCGGGCGAGGGTGTCGAGGGCGGTCGCGCTGTCGGCAACGAGGCGCCGGGCCAATTCGCGAGCCTGCTCCTCGGGCACGCCCTTGGCGCGGTAGATGAGGGCCAGTTCCTCAGCCTCTTCCTCGGGATTGGTCTCGAGTTCCGCCTGCTCGATCTGGAGCTGATGCTGCACCAGCTCGCGGGCGCTCTGGACCGACAGCCATTCCCCGAGCGCCATCGAGATCGCGCCAGCGAGCAGGCCGGCAAGACCGGTGACCAGGATCGACCGCCCGGCCAACTCGGCGCCGGCCACGCCCCTGACGAGGCTGGCATTGGAGAGCAGGCCGTCATTCGCTCCCAGCACGGCCGCCCGCAGGGCGTTGCCCCCTCCCCGGTGCCTCCCCTCGTACTGGGCGATGGCGGCCCCGCCCATCCCATCGGGCGAGGCCTGCCCAATGGCCGAAAAGAGCCGGGCGTGCTGGCGCTCGTCGCCGGCGAGCCCGGCCATCGCGGCGTCGGCCTGCCCGGCGTACTTGTCGCTGTCCGCCTGCTCCCGGGCAATCACCGTGGGCAGGATGAAGTTCGGACCAAACCGGCGGGCGAGCGCGATCAGCGTCGATGTTCGCCACCCCGGCGAAGCGGGCAACCGCTCGACGCCTTGCGCCCGGAGCTTCTCGCTCCAGAGTTCCGCATGCCGCGCCTCGGTGTCCGCCATCGACTGGTAGACCGCCTTGACGTCGGGGTTTTTCTCCAGTTGCGCAAGCGCGCGGTAGAGGGCCACCCCGTCGATCTCGCCCTGGAGGTTTGCCCGCAGCCGGGCGTGTTCGCCGCTCATTCCGCCGCTCCCTGGTTGGCCGCCCGCCCCCGGAGCGCCAAGTATGGCATTGCGCCGTCTCCGGCCCCGGCATGGGCCACGGTTCAGGCCACGGTTCCAACTGGACAATGGTCGGGACAGGCAGGCGCGTTCGTTGCTTCCGGCTGGCGGGCGCCGCCGCTCCGCAGCAGCAACGGCTGAACCGGCCGGGCCGGCGGCAGCACGAATGTGGCCCACAGGATAACGGCCTCGACCGCGAAAGCCCCCGCCAGCAGGAGCGCTCCCCCTGCCGCGGGCCACCAGGGTCCGCCCCAGCGCACCCGCCACGCCCAGCCGGCCGCGGCAAGCGCCGCCCCGCCGAAGATCGCAAGCACCGTGCCGAGCGCGGGCCCCGGCCACCTCAGCGGCCTGCCCGCAAAGCGGGGGGCCAGGTAGTACGCCGACCCGGCGGTGAACGCCCCGGCGAAGCCGAATACATTCAGCACGGCGTGGGTCTGGCGCAGGGCGGCGCCCGTTGCCGGATCGACGGCGAACGCGCCGCCAAGCAGGATGCCCACGCCGAGGGCGACTCCGCCGAGCAGGAAGGCGTGCCGCGTCGGCCCGGGAAGGCGCGGAGCCTGGGGCGCAATGATCGACAGGAACAACGCGACCCCTGCCGCCTCCGCGACTCCGGCCACCGCGAACAGGCGCGGCAGGTCGAACGCGAGGGCGGCGATCATGAGCGGCAGGCCCGCAGCCACGATGCGGAAATGGACGGCCATCGGCCTCACCCGCTCCCAGGGCACGCCCGTCCATCGCGGCAGCACGTGATAGCTCACCCCGGCCACCATCGACAGGAAGAACCCCACCAGCAGTGAATGCGCCCAGACCAGATCCCATCGCCCGGAGGCTGGCTCCCAATCCGGGACGGCGGCGCCCACGGCCAGCCCGTACACGAGGCAGGCCCCGGCCAGCCGGGTGAACTGCCGGCCGCAGCGGTCTGCCGCGACCTGCGTGGCGGACGGAACGGGGAGCGCGCCTGGCCCAGCCGGTTGCCGGAGCAACATCGCCACGTTGGCCGCCATCAGCGCTCCGCCCGCGAGCGCCGCGAATGCGCCAGCCGCGATGACCGGCGCCCCTCCGGCGATGCGGCCGAACCAGCACAGCCATGCTCCGGCGAAGGTCAAGGCGGCCTGCGCCGCCAGCAGGCGGGTGGAACGCCACTGCCGACGGGCAAACACCGGCATCACCCGGATGCTCACGGCCTGGATCAACGGCTCGATGCCGCCGAGGATGGCCAGCGTCACCGCCGCCTCCCACCAGCGGGGGCGCCAGGCCGCGACCGCGGAGGTCGCAGCCGCGGCGGACAACCCTGCACCCGCCCGCACCATCATCGACGGCGCAAGTCCGGGCCGGGTCATTCGATCACCCTTCCCCGACGCGCCCCTCGACCGCAGCCAGCACCCGGGCGAGCGCGTCGCCGCGGTCGATCCCGTGAAGGTCAAGCGCCTCTCCGAGCGCGTGGCCGCCGCCGCAACAGAGATCGAGTCCGAGGGCGGCGAGCTCTGGCATCGTCTCCGGGAACCTTGCCGCCAGATCACGGATGGCCATGGCGGCGAGATCGCCGCTCGCAGGAATCGCATCGGCTCGCGTGCTCATGCAAACCTCCTTCGATGGTGGGAAGCGCGCACCGCTGGCGCGGTCACGGTTTCGGCAGGCGAGCGGCCACCCGCGGCCACAACTGCCGCGCGAACGTCAGGATGGCCGCGCCCTGCGCGAGGGAGGCGATCGTCGCCAGCCACCGGGCGGGCGTTCCCGGCGCGCCGCCCCACATCGCGGGCTCCACGACCACTCGCAGCAGCAGCCCGGCGTTCAGCGCCACGAACGCCGCCGCGGCGGTGCGCTCCCGGTAACCGAGGGGCCGGCCCGGGCCGCGCCTGCGAGGGAAGAGCCAGTACCCGACGCCGAGGGCGAACTGGACCAGCCACCCAACCAGCAATGCGTGGACATGGATGAGGGCCAGCGCGCGGCCTCCCGGAAGGCCAATCGGCGCAGCCGCCATCAGCGCCGCGCCGAGCGCTCCCGCCGCGGCCAGCCAGGCGAGCGATGCCCGGATCATCAGGACGCTCTGGCGGTCCATCAACCACCCGTTTGCGCTGGCGGCCCGGAGATCACCAGGGTCGTCATCGCCGAACCCGCGGCATGGGCGGCGCATCCGGCGGAGTAGACCTCGTATCCGGGCTCTCCAGCCGTCCGGGACCGGGTCTCCCCGGCGGGCACGGCCATGCCGAGGATGACGTGGGTCACGAGATCGTCGTTGCGGACCTCGATCGACTGCCCGGACCGGAGTTCGATGACCGGCGGCAATTCGAACCGGTGGCCGTTCGTGGCGTACTCGGTGGCCGTTCCCCCGGGAACGGTGACCAGGATTCCAGCGGCCGCGACCGCGACTGGTCCGGCCGGGTGCGCCGGCGCGGGATCTGCGCCGGGAAGGTCCGGCAGCGGCCCCCGCCACAGGTCGGCTGCCGCCAGCAGGACGGCTGACACGGCTGCGGCCGCGACGACGGCGACCACTCGCCAGCCCCGGGCCACGCGATGCGCAGCCAGGCCGCGGTTGGTGACGAGATGACGATTCGCGTCCAGGACTTCGCCCCCGGGCGCCGCCGGCGGCGGCCGGCGGCGCGGTGCGAACGGGCGGGAGCTACTTCGCCGACAGGATCGCGATGGCGCCCTGCGCGGCGTGCCCGAAGGCGTGGTTCACCGCCACGTAGTTCCCGGGCGCCTCGACGGCGAACTCGACGCAGGCGCCGTCGCCGGGGCCGATGGTGATCGACTGCAGGCCCTGCAGCAGGTTGTTCGGGTTGGCGTTCACATAGGCCTTGTCGAAGATCGCGCCGACGACGTGGAAACTGGACCAGACGTTCGGTCCGGCGTTCATCACGAAGATGCGGACCGGCTTTCCGACCTCGATCCCGATCGGGTTTTCCACGTACTGGTTGGCGTAGCCGTTGAACGTCACAAAATCCGCTGCGCCCTGGCCGAGCATCTTCTTGTAGTCGGGCACGCCGATCCCGTTCTCGCCCGGGCTCAGGTAGAAGTCGCTCTGCACGAACACCAGTTCCTGAGCGGGCGCCCAGCCCTCCGCGGGGTCGACGATCATCGTGCCGTACATCCCGGCGCCGATGTGCATGAGCACCGGCGGCGTGCCGCAGTGGTACATGTAGGCGCCAGCCGTCGTGGCCGGGAAACTCCAGCTGAATTCCTCGCCCGGCATGATGGTCTTGTAGTTCACGTCCGGGGGCGTCTTGGCCGAGTGGAAGTCGACCGAGTGCGCGGTGGCCGCCGACGGATCGACCTTGAAGGTGAAGTTGACCTTGTCGCCCTGCCGCACCCGGATCGCCGGACCCGGGATGGTCCCGTTGTACGTCCAGCCCGCGTAGGGAACGTCCTTCGCCACGTAGAGGACCGCGTCCCGGGCCACCAGTTCGACGTTCTTCTCGCCCGGCTCGACCGGGGCCAGCCGCGGATCGCAGAGCGTGAACACCGGCTCGCCCGCCGGCACCGGCGAGGCATGCCCGGTGCTCATGCTGTGGGGATCGGAGCCGACCGTCTCCCCGGGCGCCGTCGGCGTCCGGGAGTCCTCGGCGGCCGCGCGATGGCTGAATCCGCCAAGCGTGGCGGCCGCCAGCCCGAGCGCCGCGCCCCCCGCAGCAGGGTCCGCCGGTCGGCGAGCGCCCCGGAGAGCGCGTCGTCGAACGGCCGCGTGTCCATCGTGGGAGCCACCGGGATTGAGACGATGCCCATGCTGCCGGTCCTCCGCCGCCCGCGCGCGGGCGGCATTGCCGTGCCCGGTCCCGCACCCTGCGGGCCCCGCCGAACCGTCCGGGCCGGATGGAACGAGGCGGCCAATCGGTCCACCGGTCCCCACGGCCCTGTCCTGCCCTGCCAGCCCCGGTCCCGCGGAGCCGCCGGGAGGAACGTCCCGTCGGGAGTCATGGTGCGCCCGTCGCGGTGTGAGATGCATCAAACCGGCGGGGAAATCTTCTCAATTCCGTATTAACTCCGACTGTATCAGTCGGATTCTGTCCGGAATCCTCCCATACGACACGAACACCGCCGCCGCGACGGCGTCGCGGCGGCGGATGTTCAACGTGCGTTTCGGCGCCCGCGGGCGCGGGATCAGGCCCGGTTTGCGCGGGATCCGATCGCGGCGGCGGCGCTTTCGATCTTCTCGGCGACCCCCTTCATCCGGAAGGCGAGCAGGAGCAGCAGCAGGCCGAAGATCACCGCGTAAATGCCGAGCACCACCGTGAGCGTCTTCAGGGCGTCGCCGGGGGTGGCGAAGGCGATGATGCCGAAGATGATCGAGCACACGCCGGCGAGCCCGAGAATCCACTCGCTCTCGATTTCCGCCCGCAGCCTGATCGCCTCGATCACCTGCAGGATGCCGCTGATGATGGCCCACGCCGCAATGGCGTAGATCATCCACTTCAGCACGGAGCCGGGCCGCTGGAACGCGAGAATGCCGAGCGCGATGCCGACGACGCCCTCCACCAGCAGCAAGACCTTCATGTTGGTGGTCGACCGCAACCCGGACACCAGCGCGAGAATGCCGTACACGAGCGCGAAACCGCCCAGTGTGTAGGTTCCCGCGGTCAGCGAGAAGACCGGGGCGAACAGGAACGCCAAACCGAACAGGGCGATCACCACGCCCCGCAGCGCCACCGTCTGCCAGTCCTTCGCCAGATCCGACGCGATCGACCCCGCGAGCATGCTCCGCTGCATTCTTCCCGTTCCTTTCCTTCCCTCTCCGCGGCGCCCGAAGACCGGGGCCGTGCGCGCGCCCGGGCGCTAGTTCAGCGTGCCGCCCCCGCGCGGTGGCTGCTCGCCGCTGCGCTGCACGCCCTCGACGACCTCCTTCACGGAGTCGGCCACGTCGTCGCCGTAGGCGCGGGCGCGCTCGACCAGTTCGTCAGCGCTCATCCCGATCTTCTTCTCGAGCCACTCGGACCCGCGGGACGCCGCGTCCCGGGCCGCGTCCGCGGCGGCCTCCGCGCCGCGGCCCAGCCGTTCGGAGGCCGCGCCCGCTCCCCCGGCGGCATCCGCGGCGGCCCCGAGGGCATCCTGCTCGGCCCCGCGCGCGGCGCCGTCGACGCCGCCGGCGATCGACCCCAGCAGGCCCTTGGCCTTGTCGGCCAGACCCGACACCGCGCTGCTCAGGTCATCCATCGTCTGCTTGAGCTCGGGCGTCACGCCGTCGATGTGCCGCGACGCCTCGCCGTCAAGGTCCTGACCCAGCCGCGACGCCTCGTCGCGCAACCTGCGCGCCGCCGCTCCGAGATCGTCTCCACCCGAAGATTGTCCGCTCACCGTATCCTCCCGCTGTCACGTGGGATGCGCGGCGGCACGCGGAAAACCCGCTCCACCGCCACCATTCTAGAACATCAGCAGTCTACGCACCGGCCGTGCCGCGGGTTCCGCGTCGGCGTTCCGCGCCGGAAGGAGAAGGTGGCGATGACCCGATCCGCGCTCCCGCCGGTCCCGGCTGACGAGGCCGTGCGGCTCGTGCAGTCCGGCGATCGCGTCTACCTGCACGAAGTGGCGATGACGCCGCACGAACTCCTCGAAGCGCTGGTCCGCCGGACCGACGACCTCGACTCCGTCGAGATCGTGGCGCTCCACACCGAGGGCCCCGCGCCACACGTCGAGCCCCGGTTCGCCGGCCGTTTCCGGCACAACGCCCTGTTCGTCGGCGAAAACGTGCGGGAGGCGGTCAACGACGGGCGCGCCGACTACACCCCGGTATTCCTGTCGCAGGCGCCGTCGCTCCTGCGCAATGGCGCGTTGCCGATCGACGTGGCCCTGCTGATGGTGTCGCCGCCGGACCGCCACGGCTTCTGCCGGCTCGGCGCATCCGTCGCCTGCGCCCGCGCCGCGGCCGACGCCGCGCGGACCGTCATCGCGGTCGTGAACCCCCGGGCGCCGGCGACGATGGGCAATTCGGCGGTCCACATCTCCCGGTTCGCCGCCACCGTCGCCAGCGACCGGCCGCTGCCGGAACGCGCCCCCGCTGCGGCCGGCCCGGTCGAGCGCGCCATCGGCGAGATCGTCGCCTCGCTGGTTCCCGACCGGGCCACGCTGCAAACCGGCATCGGCGCGATCCCGGACGCCGCGCTCGCCCACCTCCGCGACCGGGAGGATCTGGGCGTCCACACCGAGATGTTCTCGGACGGCATGGTCGATCTCGCGGAGCGCGGGGTGATCACCAACCGGTACAAGTCCTCCTTCGCCGGCCGGATCGTGACGTCCTTCGCGCTCGGCACGAAGCGCCTGTACGACTTCGTCGACGGAAACCCGTTCGTCGAGTTCCACGGCTCGGACATCGTCAACGACACCCGCGAAATCCGGCGCATCGACCGGATGACCGCGATCAACTCAGCCATCGAGATCGACCTTACCGGCCAGGTGGTCGCCGACTCCATCGGCGACCGCATCTACAGCGGCATCGGCGGCCAGATGGATTTCATCTGGGGCGCGAACCTTGCGAAGGACGGGCGGGCCATCATCGCCCTGCCGAGCACGGCCCGCGATGGCCAGATCTCCCGGATCGTGCCGCACCTCAACCCTGGCTCCGGCGTCGTCACGACCCGCGGCCACGTGCAGTGGGTCGTCACCGAGTACGGAGCGGCCAACCTGTCGGGCCGGAGCCTGCGGCAGCGGGCCGAGGCGCTCGTCTCCATCGCCCACCCCGACATGCGCGCGGGCCTGCTGGCGGCGCTCCGCCACAGGCGGCAGTTCACCACCGGCGGACCGGGAGATCGCCCGGCGCCACCCGGGCCGCCGGCGAAGACAGAATGAGTCCCGATAGAGTAGAGTCAGGCGCAGCAGACGGAATGCCCCACGGCGAAAGGATCGGCGATCCGATGACGGCTGGACATGTCTCCTCGACGCTTCTCGTGCCGCTCGACGGCTCCGAACTGGCCGAGTCCGCGCTGGCCTATGCCAAACTCGTCGCCGCACCAGACACGTCCTACGTCCTGCTGCGGGTGGTGGACGGCGGATCGGCCGGAGAGGCCGCGGAAGCCGCCGCCGAGGCCTCGCTCCGGGCGTCGGCGCGCCTGCTCGGGGACACCGCGAAGGTGAGCTTCGTAAGCGACGCCGGGGACCCGGCCACGGTCATCGTCGAGCAGGCCGTGAACCGGGGCGCCTCGGCCATCGTGATGGCCACCCACGGGCGGGGCGCCATCGGCCGCTGGCTGCACGGTTCGGTCGCCGACCGGGTCGCGCGGACCACGCCGGTTCCGGTGCTGATCCTCCGAGGCGGTGACGACAGCGGGGTGACCCCCAACGAACTTCGCCGGGTGCTGCTTCCCTACGACGGCTCCGAAGTGGCGCGCGGCGCCATTCCCGCGGCGATGGACATCGCCCTCGCCAAGGGCATCCCGGTTCACGTCCTCACCGCGGTGGACGTGTCGAGCCTGGCTCCGGTGAGCGTCCCGGGCGCGGCGATGCCCATGTCCGGGGACGTCTACGAGGAGGTTTACGACGAACTCGTATCGCAGGCCCGGTCGGAGGCCGAAGCGGCGGCGGCCATCCTCCACGATCGCGGCGTCGCGGCGACCACCGAGGTTCGGGTCGGGCCGCCGGCGATCGCCATCGAGGACGTGCTCCGCACCGGTGACCTCGTGGTGCTGAGCAGCCACGGCCGCACCGGAGTCCAGCGCTGGCTGCTGGGAAGCGTCTCCGAGCAACTGGTGCGATCCGCGCCGGGTCCGGTGCTGCTGGTGCCGGTGGCTGGCCGCGAAACCGCGTCAGCCTGACCGCCCGCCGGAGGGACCCCCGATCGTGAGCGACCGCCACGGATTCGCCACCCGCTGCCTGCACGCCGGCGAGGCGCCCGACCCCTCGACCGGCGCCCACGGCGTGCCGATGTACGGCAACGTGACCTATGCGTTCCGGTCCTTCGAGCAGATCGAGGCCATGGCCGAGGGCCGGGCGCCGCACTTCACCTACTCGCCCCGCGGCAACCCGACGGTCCGCTCGCTCGAACTCAAGATGGCCGACCTCGAAGGGGCCGAGCGCTCCATCGCCGCCGCCTCGGGCATGGCCGCCATCGCCCCTACCCTGGTCTCCCTCGCACGCGACGGCGGCCACATCGTCGCCGCGAAGCAGGTCTACCACCTCAGCGGGGACATCCTCGACCGGTTGCTGCCGTCGTTCGGCGCAAGCGCGACGCGGGTGGATCTCTCCGACGAGGCCGCCGTCCGCGCCGCCATCGGCGAGCAGACCCGCGCCATCTACGCGGAGCCGGTTTCCAACCCCTCGCTGGAAGTGGCCGACCTGCCGATGCTCTCCGCCATCGCCCGCGACGCGGGCATTCCGCTGGTGGTGGACAACACGTTCCTCTCGCCCGCCCTGCTCCGGCCGATCGAGCTCGGCGCGGACCTCGTGATCCACAGCGCCACCAAGTACCTGTCGGGGCTGGGTCAGGTGCAGGGCGGGTTCGTGTCGGGTCCCGCGGCCCGGCTCGATGCGATCCGCGAGCAGATGATCGTCTTTGGCGGCCAGATGCCGCCCTTCAGCGGCTGGCTGCTGCTGCAGGGCATGAAGACCCTGCCGATGCGGATGCGAACCCACTGCGACAACGCGGCCCGACTCGCCGCCCTGCTGGCGGCGCACCCGGCAGTGGCCTCGGTCCACTACCCCGGGCTCGCCGGCCACCCCGGCCATGCCGTGGCGGCGCGCGACCTCGCGAGCGGCTTCGGCGGGATGATCTCGTTCTCGCTGCATGGAGGCCGGTCGCCGAAGGCCGCCTTCCTCAACGCGCTCGAACTGGCGACACTGGCCGTGAGCCTCGGGGACGTCACGACGCTCGTCTGGCCGTGGAGCGACATCGATCTCATCCGGGTCTCGGTGGGCGTCGAGGATGGTGACGATCTGGAGCGGGATTTCCGGCGCGGGCTGGATGCCGCTCTCGCGGCGCTTTCGCCGGACCTTGCGCCAGCCGCCGCCGCCGTCTAGCATCAGCGGACGATCACCTGACGGGATCCGTCGGAAGGAAGGTTCAAGCGTGGCGACCATCGGGGTGGGCGACAAGGCTCCCGAGCTGAACGATACCTGGCTGGATGCCGAAGACCGGCCCCATGTGCTCGCCGAAGCCCTGGCGCGCGGTCCGGTCGTGCTCGGGCTCTACAAGAGTTCCTGCCAGGCCAGCAAGACGATGTTCCCGTTCCTGCAGCGGCTCGCCAACGTCTACGGCGGGCACGGCCTGCAGGTCTTCGGGGTGGCCCAGGACTCCGCGAACATCACGAAGTCCTTCGCGCGGCGGCTGGATCTGTCGATCCCCATCCTGGTGGAAGGGCCCGACTACCCGATCTCCCGCGCCTACGACATCTTCGCCACCCCGACCGTCTACCTCATCGGCAGGGACGGCGTCGTCGCCTGGTCGACGATGGGCTTCATGAAGCCCCAGATCGGCGAGATGTCCGAGGCGGTGGCGGGCGCGCTCGGCGTGTCGCCGGAGCCGATCGTCTCGGATGCCGACGCCGACGTGCCGATGTTCGTCCCTGGCTGACCCTCCAAGCACCTGGACTAGGGGTTCCCTGGTCCGACACCGGAAATCCAAGGCCGCGGGGAGTGCCGACATGCGCTGGGTGCGAATCCTGACCGCCGCGTTCGTTGTTGCGGGGGCCGCGCTTGCCGCGACTGGCCTTGTCCTCGGTCGCCCCGAACTGACGCTGGCGGGCGTGCTCATGCTTTGGGCAGGCGCTGTCAAGATCGTGGTCGCCGCCATCTGGCGCCACCTCGGAACCGACCGGGCGATGCGCGCCCCGGACGGCAGCTATCGCTAGCGGGGGCAGGCCATGACAAACCGGGAAGATCCGGCGGAACGGCTCGAGCGCTACCGGCAGTCGCGGCAGGTGATCCCGGGCCGGGACCTCGCGCCGCCGTCCGACCCCATCGACTACGCGGGCCGGTATGCCGCCGGCGGGGCCGGCGATCTGCCGTACTTCGCCGCGCTCGCCGCGCTGGTGCTGCTCTCCGCGATCGTCTGGGCGATCGGCGGCATGGGCGCCGCCACCCCGCTGTTGCTGGCGCTCGGGCTCGCCCTGCTGGCCGCCTGGGTGCTGCTGTGAGCGAGGCTTCAGTGGTCAACTGGGACGCGATCGAGGCGTCGGAGCCGATCCCGGGCATCACCCGCCAGACGGTCCACGGGGACCGCCAGAGCATCGTCCGCTATGTCTACGCCCCGGGATCGGTCTTTCCGGTCCATCACCACCCGGAGGAGCAGGTGACGGTGGTGCTTTCGGGCAGGATCGTGTTCACAGTGGGCGGCATCCGGAGGGACCTCGGACCCGGCGACGTGGCGGTGATCCCGCCCGGGACCGAACACGGAGCGGCCGTCGAGGGCGAGGAGACGGTCGTCACCATCAACGCGATGAGCCCGCGGCGCGGCAGGGACCCGCTGGCCGGTTCCTGATGCGCCGCGGGCCCGCGGGCCCGGTTCCGAGCTCGGGGCGTTGGGATGGGTGCCGGCGTTGATTTCGTCGCCGTCCAGGTTGCCGTCCTGTTCGTCGGGGGGGGTGTGGGGG
>JBJTKE010000256.1:0-5921 GCA_046096285.1 Chloroflexota bacterium | reverse complement strand
GGTACGGCCAGTGCAGCGCGTGGAATTGCCGGGCCGGGGGCGAGTCCTCGCCCGCATACAGGCGGCCCAGCCGCTCCCGGAGCTGGTGGATGAACCAGGCCTCGGAGCGGGAGTCGCCGGGGGCTTGGGCGGCGCGGTGGTGCCACTGCACGAGGCGCTGGGTGTTGGTGAACGAGCCGTCCTTTTCGGGGCCGACCGAGGCGGGGAGCAGGAAGACCTCGGTGGCGATGTCCGAGGGGCGCAACGTGCCATCGGCGATCTCGGGGCCATCCCGCCAGAATGAGGCGGTCTCGATTTCGAACGGGTCGCGGACCACCAGCCACTGGAGCGACGCCAGCCCGCGCCGGGCGAGACGGGCGTTCTGGCCGCCGACGGCGGGGTTCTGGCCCATGCAGAACAGGCCGCGCAACGTGCCATCGGCCATGTCCAGGATCATCCGCTGGAACGAGTGGTCGGCGTCGATGCGCGGCAAGTGCGAGAAGCCGAACCCGTTCTCCGGGGAGGCGTTCGGCCCGTAGAAGGCCTTGAGCAGGCTGACCGCGTAGGCTGGCGCGTTGCTCCACCAGCCTTCCGGCTGGGTGATCTCGGCGAGATAGCTGGCGAGCGAGCCGTCGCCACGGGCGACGGACGGCATCGGCAGGTAGCCGGGCAGCAGGTTGAAGAGGGTGGGGATGTCGGTGCTGCCCTGAATGGTGGCGTGCCCGCGCAACGCCATGATGCCGCCGCCGGGCCGCCCGACATTGCCGAGCAGCAACTGCAGGATCGCGCAGGCGGCGATCATCTGGGTGCCGGTGGTGTGCTGGGTCCAGGCGACGGAGTAGCAGAAGGCGGTGGTCCGCTCGGGGGTCGAATTGCGGCAGATGGCGGAGGCGACCGCCTCGAATTGCGCCCGGGGCACGCCGCAGGCGGTTTCCACCAGTTCCGGGGTGTACCGGGCGAAGTGGCGGCGGATCACCTGCAGCACGCAGCGCGGATCCTCCAGGCCGGGATCGCTGGCGCCGTCCGGGGCGAGCGCCCAGCGGGACTGGTCGTAGGCCCCCGCCGCCTCGTCGAAGCCGGAGAAAACTCCGCCGAGGTCTTCGGTGTCGAGAAAGGACTGGCCGACGATGCGACTGGCGTTGGTGTAGGCGGAGACGTACTCGCGGTTCCAGGCGCCGTGCTCCAGCACCCATGAAATGAGCGCACCAAGAAAGACGGTGTCGCTGCCCGCCCGCAGGGGCACATGGTGGTCCGCATGGGCGGAGGTCCGGGTGAAGCGGGGGTCGACGTGGATGACCGTCGCGCCAGCCTCCCTCGCCTGGGTGACGAAGCGAAACCCGACCGGATGGTTCTCGGCCATGTTCGCGCCCATGATGACGATGCAGTCAGCCCGGGCCAGGTCCTGCAGGAAGGTGGTCGCGCCGCCGCGTCCGAGCCGGGCGCCCAGACCGGGCACCGTCGAGGAGTGTCATATCCGGGCCTGGTTCTCCACCGCGACGATGCCAAGCCCGGCGGTGAAGAGTTTCCGAATCAGGTAGTTCTCCTCGTTGTCGAGGGTGGCCCCACCGAGATGGCCGATCCCGAGCGTGCGGCAGACCCGCCTGCCGTCCCCGTCGATTTCCTGCCAGGTTGCATCCCGGGTCTGCTTGACCAGCGCGGCGATGCGGTCCATGGCCCAGTCGAGGGGGCGGCGTTCCCAGACGAGGGCGTGGGGGGCGCGGTACATGACCTCGGTCACCCGCAGCGGGCTCTGCAGCAGGCCGCGGGTCGCGGCGCCTTTCGGGCAGAGCGTGCCGGCATTGATCGGGCTGTCGGGATTGCCCTCGATGTCGATGATCCGGCCGTCCCGCACATAGACCAGTTGGGAGCAACCGACCGCGCAGTAGGGGCAGACCGAGACGGTGACGGAGGCCCCATCGAGTTTGTTGCGCAGCGCGATGGTCGGCCGGCTCGGCGGGTTGGGCAGGATGCCGGCGTGGCGGCGCAGGGTTCGCAGCATGGTCGGGTCGCTCCGGGCGAATGGCAGCCGGGCCGCGGCGCCGCGGCAATGCCCATATACGGGCCGGGGAGGGAGGTGTCATCCAGGGAGCGCGGGTGGCTTCAATCGGGCAGGCGGACCATCGGCCCGGCGGGCGCATCCCAGGCAGGCGCATCCTCGCGAATGGCGGCCAGGCCGTCACGCGCGAGGTCCGCCACCAGCCCGCGCAGCCACGGAAGGTGGTCGTCGGAGAAATCCGGCCGGACAACCGGACCGAGCGCGGACAGCACGACGCCCGGCTCGTCCCTGTCGTGGGCGGCGCGAAGGGCGTCGATGATGCGCCCGCGATACCAGCGATTCGATCCCTCGAACGGCTGTTCCTTCTTGCGCGCTGCTCCCCGGGGCAGTGCGGCGATCACACCCTGGATCGCGGGATAGGCGGCGCACTGCCGTTGCAGCGGGCAGACCACGCAGGCGGGCTTGCGGGCCGTGCACTGGAGCGCGCCGAACTCGATCAGGCCCTGGTTCCACCGCCAGCCGTCGCCCGGGGGCAGCACGCGGGCGGCGAGCGCGACGATCTCCCGGTCGCCCGCCAGCGGTGCCGGGAGATCGGGGCCGGCGAACAGGCGGTGCAGCACCCGCCGCATGTTGGTGTCGATGAAGGAGGCGTCCTGCTCGAAGGCGAAACAGGCGATGGCCCCGGCCGTGTAGGGTCCGACGCCGGGCAACTCCCGCAAGCGGGCGACCTCGCGGGGCCACACGCCGCCCAGTTCCCGGACCACGTGCTGCACCGCGCGCTGCAGGTTGACGGCGCGGCGGTTGTAGCCGAGTCCCTTCCACTGCCGGATCACGTCCGATGCCGGCGCGTCGGCCAGCGACCGCTCGTCCGGGACCCGCTCGAGGAAGGAGTGATAACAGGGCAGTACCCGGTCCACATGCGTCTGCTGGAGCATGATTTCGGAGATGAGAATGCGGTAGGGGTCCCGGGTGCGGCGCCACGGCAGGTCCCGGGCATTCTCCGCAAACCAGCCGAGCAGCCCGGCCCGGACCGCCGCGATCCGGACGGCATCCGGCGGCGACACGGCAGGACTGGCGGGGAGGTGGCTCACCCGTCGAGCGCCGGGCGCTTCAGTTCCCGGACGAGCGCGCCATCGCGGACCGTGCGCACGAACTCGCGGAACACCGGCACGGCCTCCTCCGGAGGCGGGGCGGGAAGCATCTTGAGGTAGGCGGTCGCGCCGTTGGGGAACACAAAGGTAGGAGTGCCAAACACCCGGTACTGGTCGCGGGCGTGCTCGAAGTCCTCGCCGATCGAGGCCAGCAGCGAGCGGTCGTCGAGGTCCGCTTCGAAGCGGGCCACATCGAGGTCGGCGGAGGCGGCGGCCTCCAGCACGGTGGCGCGCTTGCCGTGCTCGCGGGATTCGGCGTTCTTCAGGTGCAGCAGCGCATGGTGGTAGCGCAGGAAAGCTTCTTCTCCCTGCTGGCGGGCGGCGGCCGCGCCCCGGAAAGCGAGCAGGCCACGGCTGCGGTACTCGTCCGGTTGCTCCCAGAGTTTCCAGTCCGGGCCGTTCTCGGAGTTCACCTGCTCCAGCGGGAAGAAACGCCATGAAACATGCACTGCGTCGCCGAGCTGGTCCTGCACCATGCGCAACCAGTCACTGGCCGCCCCGACATAGGGGCAGGCGTAGTCGAAGTAGACCTCGAACGAAACCGGTTCGGCCATGTCGGCTCAGCCTCCCGTGACGGTATCGGCGGCTGGCAGGACGAGGCCGCGCCGTTCGAGAAGATCGTCGAGCAGGCGGTCCACCTGCTCATGCAACTCGGCGAGGGTGCCGTCGTTCCGGATGACCCGGTCGGCAACCGCGATTTTCTCCTCCTGCGGCGGCTGGGCGAGAATCCAGCGCAGCGCCTCCTCCCGGGGCCAGCCGTTGCGGGCCATCAGCCGCGCAATCTGGGTCTCGGTCTCGCAGGCGACGACCCAGAGTTCGTCGCAATGCCGGACGAGTCCGCTCTCCACGATCTTGATCGCCTCGAGGATGACCACCGGCCGCCCGCTGGCATGCGCCCGCCGCAGCATCTCGGTGGCAACCCACGGCCGGACGATCAGGTCGAGGTCGCGGAGCGCCCCCTTGTCGCCGACGACGATGGCGCCATGCGCCTTGCGGTCGAGCGAGCCGTCACCGGCGATGATTCCCGGCCCGAACCGCGCGGCGATCTCCCCGAGCAGCGGCATCCCGGGCTCGACGAGGTCGCGGTAGACCGCATCGGCGTCGAGGGTGAAGGCGCCGCGCTCCGCGAGCCGGCGCAGCACGGCGCTCTTGCCGCAGGCGATGTTGCCGGTGAGCCCCACTACCACCTGCGTCGGCGCGCCGGGGCCAGTCATCGCGCGGTCGCCAGTTCGGCCTGCGCGGTGAGTTCCTCCCACCGCGCGTAGGCGGCCTCGAGATCGTCCTGCAGCCGGGCGTACTCGACCCCGAGCCGTTCGAGCGCCGCGAGGTCGGCGTCGATGCTGGCGACGGCGAGCGCATCGCTCAGTTCGTTCAGCCGCCCTTCCAGCCGGGCGATCTCGCGCTCGGCCTGCAGGAGGGTTTTCTGGGCCTGCCCCTCGGCTCCTTTGGCCCGGCGCGGCGCGGGAACCGCCGCGGCGTGCTCCCGGGCTACTTCCGGCGCGGGTTCGAGCCGCGGCGGTTCGGGCTTTTTCGCCAGTTGGCGCTGGTAGTCGGTGTAGTGGCCGAGGTATCCGCGGACCTCGCCATCGTGGACCGCCCAGACGCGAGTGGCGACCTGATCGATGAAGAAGCGGTCGTGCGAGACGAAGAGCACGGTGCCATCGAACGAGCGGAGCATGTCCTCCAGCGTCCCGCGGGTGTGGATGTCGAGGTGGTTGGTCGGCTCGTCGAGCACCCGGAAATTGGCCTGCTGGAGGAGCAGGCAGGCCAGCGCGAGCCGGGAACGCTCGCCGCCGGAGAGCGACTCGATGCGTTTGTAGACGTCGTCGTCGCTGAACAGGAAGCGGCCGAGGTAGTTCCGCGCCGACTCCTCACCCATCGGCTGGGTGTCGAGCAGGACGGACAGCGGAGTGCCCTCCAGCGGCAACCGCTCGTGGCCCTGGGCGTAGTAGCCCATCTTGACGCTGGCCCCGAACGAAACGCGCCCCTTGAGTGGCTCGAGTTCGCCCACGATGGTGCGGAGCAGGGTCGATTTGCCGCAGCCGTTGGGGCCGACGAGGGCGACCCGGTCTCCCCGCTCGATGGTCAGTTCCGGAGTCTGGAGCAGTTGCACCGCGCCGTCCTGGCCGGGGTAGCCGACCTTGAGCGGGGTGAGGCGAACCACCTCCCGCCCGCTGCGGACCGCGGCGGAGAGTTTGAGGTTGAGCCCCTCGTAGTCCTGGGGGCGCTCGATGCGGTCGAGGCGATCGAGGCGGGTCTGGCGGCCCCGGGCCTCGCGGGACCGTTGCCCGGCCTTGTACTTGCGAATGAACTCCTCGGTGCGGGCGATGAACGCCTGCTGTTCCTCGTACTCCTGCAGGCGGCGGCTCATCCGCTCCTCGCGGAGCACGAGGTACCGGGCGTAGGCTGCCGGGTAGTCCTCCAGTCGCCCGAAGGCCATGTCGAGGGTGCGGGTCGTCACCCGGTCGAGGAAGTAGCGGTCGTGAGAGATGATGAGGCAGGCGCCGCCCCAGGAGCGGAGAAACTCCTCGAGCCACTCCACCATCGAAAGGTCGAGATGGTTGGTCGGCTCGTCGAGCAGCAGCAGATCGGGCGAGGCGAGCAGGGCCTTCGCGAGCGCGACCCGCGTTTTCTGGCCGCCGCTCAACTGGTTGACCGGCTGGTCGAACTGCTCGAACGAGAAGCCGAGACCCATGAGCACCTCGTCGGTGCGGTGTTCGACATCGTAGCCGCCGGCGGTCGCGAAGCTGACGCCGAGCCGGTCGTCCTCGTGCAGCAGGTCGTCGAGGTCGCTG
>JBJTKE010000255.1:0-3690 GCA_046096285.1 Chloroflexota bacterium | reverse complement strand
GGCGAACAGGTAGTAGAGCAGGGCGTCGCCGCCCAGCTCGACTACCTGTTCGCCGACGCGATAATGAACATTGGCGCGGTCGCGGTCATCGCCTGGCTGCAGCACCGCGGGCGCGGGATGACGCTCGATGACTTCTCCGGTCTCGCCAGCACCCAGCCGCTGGCGGCGGCGGCGATGACCATTTTCCTGATTTCGCTGATGGGCATCCCGCCCACGATCGGGTTCTACGCGAAGTACCGGGTGATTCTCGCCGCCGTGGAGGCTGGTCCGGTCGGGCTGGCGCTTGCGATCGGGATCGTGGTGCTCTCGGCGGTCTCGGCCTACTACTACCTGCGGCTCGTCGCGGTCATGTACTTCAACGAGCCCTCGGTGACGCCGCGCCAGACGAGCACCCCGCTCCTGAACCTCGGGATCGGCGCGATGGCGGTGATCACAATCCTGGGCGGTCTGGTCTTCTCCGGCGAAATCTTCGACCTGGCCGAGCGGTGGTATCGCGCGCTGACCGTCGCGGCCAGCGGGACCGGCCTGTTCGGCTAGCGGGCGGCTCGCGCCCGCGACCGGCCCCCGGGATCCGCCGCGCGGACCGGGGGCCGCTTCGTTCGTCGGCGGCAGGAGGTGCGCCGGTGGCCGGCACGGAGGAGCGGCGGCTGCGGGTCGGGGTGCTGGGGTGCGGGCAGATCGCCCAGGCGGCCCATTTCGAGAGTTGCCGCAAGGCGCGCAACGTGGAGTTGCAGGCGATCTGCGACCGCGCCCCGGACCTTCTCGCCCGCATGGCGGCCGTGCATCAGCCGCGCGCGGCCTACGCCGACTACGACGCGATGCTGGCGGACCCCAGCGTGGATGCGGTGATCGTCGCGGCGGCGGACCAGTTTCACGTGCCGCTGGCCATCCGGGCGCTGCGGGCGGGCAAGGCGGTGCTGGTCGAGAAGCCCATGGCGGTGACGGTCGAGGAGGCCGAGGAGTTGCTCGCCGCCGCGGAGGACACCGGGCTGCCGGTGCAGGTTGGGACGATGAAGCGGTTCGATCCCGGCGTCGCGTCGGCGCGGGAGTTCGTGGCGCGGGACCTGGGGGAGATCATCGCGTTTGAGGGATGGTACTGCGATTCCAGCAGACGGTACGCGATGACCGACGCCACCCAGCCGGTGATCGAGACCAGCGCCGCCGCGCTGCGCCCGCCCGGCGACCCGAAGGCGGACCGCCGGCGGTACTACCTGCTCGGTCACGGCAGCCACCTGGTGGATCTCGCGCTCTGCCTCTGCGGGGAGATCGGCGCGGTGCGGGCGCGGCAGCGACATGCGGCCGGGACCTGGACGTGGTTCATCGAAACCGAGTTCGCGAGCGGGGCCATCGGCCACCTGAACCTCACGATTCCGGCGCGGATGGACTGGCACGAGGGGTTCACCGTCTACGGCGCGGAGGGGAGCGTCGCCGCGCGGCTGTTCAATCCGTGGCATTTCAAGGGTGCGGAGGTGGAGTGCTATTCCGAGCGCGCCGGCGAGTTCCGGCGGGTGCTTGGAGCGGACGCGCATGTCTACCGGCGGCAACTCGAGGGGTTCGCCGATGCCGTGCTGCACGGCGCGCCGATGGCCGGCGCGACCGCGGAGGACGGGCTGGCCGCCACCCGCGTGCTGGCCGCCGTGTCGCGGTCGGTGGAGACGGGCGGCTGGGTGCGGCCCGCGGACGTGAGGGGAGCGATCTGAATGGGAGCGGCCCGCGACGGCATGACCCTCGGCATCTTCAGCAAGACGTTCCGGCGGGACGGGGTGGAGGAGGTGATGGCTGCGGTGCGGGCCTCCGGGGTGACCACGACGGCGTTCAACTTCACCTGCGCCGGATTCGATGATTTGCCGGAGGAGGTCCCCGAGGCGGCGCTGGCGGCGATCAGGGGAGCCGCCGGGCGGGCCGGGGTGCGCATCGACTGCGTGTCCGGGACCTTCAACATGGCCCATCCGGATCGTGGCCATCGGGAGGGGGGGCTGCGGCGGTTCGCAACGGCCGTGCGGGCTGCGCCGCTGCTCGGGGCGAGCCAGGTGAACATCTGCACCGGCACCCGCGACACCGGGCACATGTGGCACTGGCACGCGGGAAACGACGACCCGGCGGCATGGCGCGACATGGCCGGGACGGTGGCCGCCGCGCTCGAACTGGCGGAGGCCGCGGGCGTCGATCTGCTGGTCGAGCCGGAGACGGGCAACGTGATCAACAGCCCGCAGCGGGCATCCCGGCTCGTGGACGAGATGGCGTCGCCCCGGCTGAAGATCATCGTCGACGTGGCGAACATGACCGAACCCGGCGACGAGGCGCGCATCCCGGACGCGATCGACGCCACCTTCGACCTGCTGGGACCGCGGTTTGCAATGATCCACGGCAAGGACCGCGCTGCCGATGGAACGGTCGTGCCGGCGGGGCGTGGCGTGGTGCCGTGGGAACGCCTGCTGGACCGGCTCGACGCGGCGGATTTCCGCGGGCCGTTCATCATTCACGGGGTCGATGAGGCGGGGGCGTCCGAGTCCATCGCCTGGTTCCGCGGGCTCGGCATCGGGCGCTGACCGGGCCGGCCCCGAAGGATCGGAGAGAGGGAGCGTCCATGCCGATTTTCGAGCGCGAGGGTATCGCCTTCAACTACCTCGACATCGGCCGCGGCAGGCCGGTGGTGTGGCAGCACGGGCTCGGCGGCAGTTCGGCGCAGGCCCCGGCGGTGACCGGCGGGAACCCGCCCTTCCGGCTGCTCTCGCTCGATTGCCGGGGCCATGGCGAGACCGGGCCGATGGGCGATCCGGAGCGGCTCTCCTTTACCACATTCGCGGACGACGTGGCGGCGATGATGGATCACGCCGGCGTGGAGCGGGCCGTGCTGGCCGGGATGTCGATGGGCGCGGGGGTGGCGCTGACCTTCGCGCTGCGGCATCCCGGGCGGGTGGAAGCGCTGGTGCTGATCCGGCCCGCCTGGCTGGACCGGGGCATGCCGGACAACCTCGCGCTGTTCCCGGAGATCGCGCGGCTGTTGCGGGACCATGGTCCGGAGGAGGGGATGGCGCGGTTCCTCGCGAAGCCGTCGCCGGTGAACGACGATCCGCCTGGGTCGCTGTCGATGCTTGCCACCCAGTTCGGGCGGCCCGGCGCGGTCGAACGGGCGGCGGTGCTGGAGCGCATGGCGGGAGACTGCCCGCCCGCTGGCGCCGCCGCGTGGGGGGCGGTCGGGGTGCCGACGCTGGTGATCGCCACCGAGCAGGATTCCATCCATCCGGCGGCGTTTGGCCGGGCGCTGGCGGCGGCGATCCCCGGGGCCGAACTGGTGGAACCGGTGTCGAAATGGATCGACGAGGACCGGCACAACCGGGCGGTGCAAGCGGCGTCGCTGGAGTTTCTCGCGCGGCGGGCCCCCGGAGCGGTCTAGACCACAACTTCCCGGAAGGCTCACCCGCGGCCGCTGAAGCGGGCCGCGCCGCGCGGCGGCGTGCGATACTACGGGGGACAGAGCGGCGCGGTCCCGCCCGCCCGGCGCGCTCATCGCGCGCTGGGTGAATGACCACGCCGGCAGGCAGTCGCCCGCCCGAATGGCGGAATGGCAAGGATCAGGAATGACCGACCTGAGCGCATTCCGAGGCCCCAACGCGGGGTACGTGCTCGATCTTTACGACCAGTACCTCGCCAATCCGGAGTCCGTCGAGCCCTCCATGCGGGCGTGGT
>JBJTKE010000254.1:0-14015 GCA_046096285.1 Chloroflexota bacterium | reverse complement strand
GCCGGGCGGGGCGGCCTGGCTGCGGAACCGGAAGGGGGAGGGAGGGGATCTCCGGTTCCCGCACCGCCGCCTGTCGCATGCGCCGTGCCGCTGCCGGGGCCCATCCTCACCTACATGGATCGCCGCGATTCCAGCGTGGCGAACTCGTAGCCGCGCCAGACCGGCACCCCGCAGAACCGCTCGCCCTCCGGGCAGATCGGCGTCGATCCGGCCCGCGCGCGCATCACGCAGGGAGGGCCGTCGATCCAGCGGCCGATCTCCGGCATCGCCTCCCGCACCTGCGCGACCTCCTCGGTGGCGGTCTCGAAAATCTCCCGCTGCGCGTCGTAGCACAGCCGCTTGATCCACTTCCAGTAGTAGTTGAGCAGGCTCCCGCTCTCGAAAAAGCGCACCCGGTGCGCGTTCGGCAACAGGTAGAGCGCGGCCTCGGGGGGCGCGCCGAGGTCCAGCAGGGTGTCCTTCGCCTCCCACATGGCGCGGACCGTCGCCGAATACTCGTCGAGCGCGGCCGGGTTGCGCCGGATCGCCCACGGCACGATGACATCCGGTTCCCGGCTCTGGTGGGCGAGCAGCAGCGGCCCGCTCGACTGCGTGCCCCGGTGGCGCTGGTTCTGGGCGTCCTCGGCCCCGCTGATCCGCTTGCGGAAGGTGAACGGGACGTGATTGCCGGCCTGCATCAGTTTCGACTGCATCCCGAGATAGAGCGCGTGGCCGAGCGCCGGGTTGCGCGACCCGTCCAGCGCGGCCGCAATGGCCTCGGCATCCGGCATCGCGTCGGCAGGCACGCCCAGCACGGCCCGGACGGCGTCGGCCATGATCTGCTCGCCCCGCTCCGGGAAGGCCTCGAGCCGGCTGTTCCGCCACGGGCCGAGCCCGGCGTCGAACTCCGCGATGGCCCGGTTCGCCGCGTCCGGCCCGAGGTCGATGGCCGGGCGCAGCGCGGCGAGAGCGCGGGCCTCCGGCAGGTCGTCGGTGGCAAGCGGCCGCAGATCCAGCGGGAACCCGGGCGCGCCGAGGAAGAACGGATCCATCGCCAGCACCTGCCGCACCATCTCGTTGACGATGCGGCGCACCTCGGACGGGGCGTCCGGGCCGTTGGCCAGCACGAAGTAGCGCAGCAGGGTGAGGGCGTTGACGGTGTGGTAAAGGTGGGCCGGGGTGGCCAGCGGCAGCACGTACCGCGCCACCTCCTGCGAGCGCTTCTGCACCGCATCGGCGACCCGCCTGCGGGCCGCGTCGCCGGTGGCTTTCGCCCGCGAGGGAAAGACCTCGGCGTAGCGGGCGGCCATGTCCGGCGCCAGCAGGTCGCCGAGCCGCCGGTAGCCCGCGATGGAGCGCTCGATCGCGGCCTCGTAGACCGCCCGCTGCGGCGCGGGCAGATCGGGCACGGTCATGCGGTCGCCGGACACCTCGCGGTAGCGCTGGGAGACCTGCTCGGAGTTGTAGAACGGGTGGGCGTGGAAGAAGGACCAGATGGCCAGCCGGGAGACATCGTCGAGCACGAACACGAACGAGGCATGCTGGAAGGTGGTGTGGTGCCCCGCCGCGAACAGGTCGGCGTAGAGCCGCAGGGCGCGGTCACGCCGGGAGGACCGTTCGGTGGCCTTGTCCGGCGACAGCCCGGCGGGCTCGGGTCCGACCAGGGCGAGCACGTTCTCCACCTTCGCGGGCTTGCCGCCGTAGCAACTCCAGGCGGCGGCCACGGCCAGCGCGAACGGGTGGGCGGAGGACTCGTCCGGCAGCAGGCGCACCGCGGGCCCGGGCGACGCGAAGCCGAAACCGGAAACAGGGGGAAGGCCCGGCAGGCCAGGGTCCCGGTCGCCGTCGGTCGCCATCGGAGCGGATGCCTCCTCGCGCTCGTTCCCGGGCGCCTCCCGGGTGGACGAGTCTAGCCGATCCCGGCGGCGGCCCGGTGGCGGCGCTGCCGTTGCTGGACGGAGTCGCCCGCCGGTGGTAGCGTGCCGCACCGCTCACGTGCCGCGCGGGTGCGGCCAGCGGTCATCCCGGATGGCAGGATGGCCAGCAGGAGGATCGTGCGATGCCGCAGGATCGGTTCGATGAAATCGTCGGGCGCCTCGGACAGGACCCGGCAGCGCGGCGGAGGGTGCTGCTCGCGCTCGCGCTCGGCCTGATCGGCGGCACGCGACTGGTCTCCATGCCCGCCGCGGCGGTCACGACCAGCGCGAAGTGCAAGACGCTCTGCGGCCGGGGATGCTGCCCACGGCGCGCTCCAGCATGCTGCAAGAAATACAACTTCTGCTGTCCGAAAGGCACACGCTTCTGCGACCGGAACGGCTGCTGGGCGTAGCGGGAACGCGCCGGGCAACGGGCGCAAGACGGCGCAGCGGGCGACGCGCGGGCAACGTGTGGGAAGCGGGTGGCGCGCGCTCGTGGTGCGGGGCGGGGCTGGCTCCTATCGTGGTGACATCCCGGCGGCAGGCGCGGCGACCCGCCAGCGGCCAGCCGGGATGCCGCTCGAAAGGAGGTTCGCCGCCATGCGCCCCATCGCCCGATCCCTCGCCGCCGCCGCGGCCATCTTCGCCATGTCCGCCGCCGCCGCGAGGTTCGACGCGGGCGCCGGCGCGGGAGGCGGCAATCCGGTCGGCTGCGCCATCCGCATCGCCGAGGTCTCCCTTCGGACGGACGGCTCCGCGCTGGTCACCGGGCGCACCCGCACCGACGTCAACGGCGACCGGCTTGCCCGCGCCCGCTGGCGGCTGGAATTGCCCGTGGCCGCGGACGGCCGCGCCCTCCGCGCCGAGGTCGAACCGGTTCACGTGGCATCGTGCGTGCGTAGCGCTGGACTGACCGCCGGCGACCGCTTCCGCCGGGACGATGTCCGGACCCGTTACCGCGACCAGCACGCCCGTGGGGGCTGATCGCCCCCAGCACCCCGGGAACTTCCGCGACCCCTTGCAACGTTATTTTCGCGAGGCCGTATCATTTCGCGCTACGATGGACCGCGCAGCCGCCGGGCTGGATCGGTCCGGAGCAGCGGGAGAGGCGGCGAAGGAGGCGCTGACGCCATGACCGAACAACCACAGCCGCGCCGGGGCCGCGGCCGCCCGCGCAAGCATCCGATCGACCACGAGGCCATCGCCCGCAAGAAGAAGGGCTGGCCGGTCCGCGGCACCCCCGGCGGCTGGATCGATCCCTTCGACGCCACCAACGTCGCGGCCGCCGACGAGAACGCCGCCGCCGTCCGCTACCGGCTCGAGCAGCAACGGCTGATCATGCTCGTCCGCGCCGAACTCGCCGCCGAGCATCCCGACCCGGCCGAGCGCCAGATCGGCGAGGCCATGCTCGCCCAGAGCCACTCCATGCGCGCCCGCGTCACCGCGCTCGGCGCGGGCCTCATCGCCGCGATGGGTCCCGCCGCCGAGCAGGCTGGCGACGCCTCGCCGGACGAGGACCCGGACGGAGAGGCCTGAACCCGCGTTCCCCTTCGCGCGATGGACGCCCCCGGACGGTCGCCGTCCGGGGGCGGCCGCTTCCCGATTCCGGGCCGGGGCCATCCGGCCGTCGCCGCGGATGCGCCGCCGCAATCGTTCCCGCGCGGGCGGGTCAGAAACCCCGCGGCCCCTTGAAGAAGGACCAGAGCATCGCCCCCAGCATCAGCACGCCGAGCACCGGCGGCAGCCAGCCCGGGCCGTCGTAGACCAGCCGCTCGCCGGTGGTGATCTGCCAGATCAGCACCGCGGCGACCACGCCGCAAATCCCGAGCAGCACCACCCCGATCAGGTTGTCGCCGGAAAACATGGACCCTCCCGACCGCCACGGGCCGGTACCAGGCGGCGCGCGCCTGTCCGCCCCTACTGGCCCATCATCGCCTGGCCGACCTCGAGCAGCACCGCGACCGGGTCGGCCGCGGGCGCGTCGGGCGATGCTCCCGCGCCAATGCGGTACATGGTGTTGCCGTCGCGCAGGTAGAGCACCGCGATCGGAGCGCCTTCGGGCGCGCCGGCGAGCATCCGCGAGGCGTCGCCCATCAGGGGGATTTCCACATCCGCGAGGCCCTGTGCCGCGACCACCCGGTCGGAGAAGTAGATCAACGCGTCATCGGCCGAGTTGGCGTCGGCGAACCGGTGGGCGCTCACGTTGAAGGCGCTCAGGCCGGCGGGCGTCATCAGTCCGTCGGCCGCGCCGTAGTTGCGGTAGGCGTTGCCCTCCCAGCCCCAGTCGGTCAGCAACTGCTCGGCCTCGGCTTCGATCATCGGGTCGCCGCCCGCCAGCGAGTTCACGACCTCGCCCTTGGAGCGCTCGCCGCTCTCGACCTCGGCCAGCCCCTCCGGCAGCAGGTCCGGCCCCGGCAGCGCCTCGACCAGCGGCACGATGGCCGCGTCGATGGCCGCCTCGGCGGTGGGCGTGGGCGGCGCCGCAGGCGGGCTGGTTGGCGGCGGCTGGGTCGGCCGCGGCGGCGGGGTGACCGGGGGAGTCGCCGTCGACAGCAGGTTGGCCGCCGCGGGAGCGCCGGACACGGTCGCCGCCACGGCCGGCACGGCGGGCGGCGTGCCCACCGCGACCTGCCCGGCCGGGTTCTGGGCGATCTGGCCCGACGGCGGGTTGATGCGATCGCGCAGGAACCAGGCCAGCCCTGCCAGCAGCGCCAGCCCCGCCACGAAGCCGATCACGCCCATCGCCACGCCGCGCCGCTTGCGCTGCCTGGTGAGCAGCAGCGTGTCGCCGGCCAGCGGCACCGCCTGCGGCGGCTGCACCGGCAGCCCGCCCGCGGCCTGCGGCGCATAGGGGTAGACCGGCTGGGCGCCGGGGGTGGGCTGCCCGGCCAGGTAGCCGGGAACGGCGCCCGGGTAGGGCGGTTGCGGATTGCGCGGACGCGGTGGTCGTGGCTCCATGTTCCCTCGGAGGCGCCGGGCGAAACCCGGCCGGCGAGGCCGCTCGGCGCGGCCCGGAACGTGCCGTCATTCCGGAGTATAGCGGGGGGAGCCGAAGCGGCGAATCCGGGGCCGCCGCCGGGCCTCCGCGGCTCCGGCCTGCTACGCTTTCCTCGCTGCAACGCGCGAGCGCGCCCCGCCGGTTTCGGCGCGCCCCACGGAGGCCCCACCAGGCATGACCGCACCCTCCTACCCCGACCTCATGGCCCCCCGCCAGGCCGCGGCCCCCATCGACGCCGAGGTGCGCGTTCCCGGCTCCAAGTCGATCACCAACCGCGCCCTGCTCGTCGCCGCCCTCGCCCACGGCGACAGCGTCCTCACCGGCGCCCTGCACAGCGACGACACCCGGTACAGGGCCGCCGCGCTCAACGCGCTCGGCGTGCCCGTCCAGACCGACGAGGCGGGAGCGGCCTTCCGCGTGCGGGGCCGGGGCGGCACGTTCCCGGCGCCCGCGGCCGATCTCTTCGTCGGCAACGCCGGCACCGCCATGCGCTTTCTCGTCGCGGCGCTGCCGCTCGGCCGCGGCCGCTACCGGATCGACGGCATTCCCCGGATGCGGCAACGCCCCATCGGCCCCCTGCTGCAGGCCCTCAACGACCTCGGCGCGGACGCCCGCGGCGAACTCGAGCCCGGCTACCCGCCGGTCGTCGTCGAGGCGCGCGGGCTGCCCGGCGGCCGCTGCCGCATGGCGGGCGACCAGTCGAGCCAGTACTTCACCGCGTTGCTGCTCGCCGGGCCGTGCGCCGAACAGGGCATCGAGGTCGAGGTCATCGGCGACCTCGTCTCCAAACCCTACATCCCGATGACCGCCGCCGTCATGGAGGCGTTCGGCGCCGCCGCCGACATCGACGCCGTCGGGTGGCGCACCCTCGCGGTCCGACCCGGCCAGCGCTACACTGGCCGCGACTACCACATCGAGCCCGACGCCTCGAACGCGTGTTACTACTTCGCCGCCGCCGCCGCCACCGGCGGCCGGGTGCGCGTCAACGGCCTCGGCCGCCGCTCGACGCAGGGCGACCTGCGCTTCGTGGACGTGCTTGCCGCCATGGGCGCCGACGTCACCGAGACCGACGACTACGTCGAGGTGCGCGGCCCGCGCGACGGACTGCGCGGCGTCGATCTCGACCTCGGGCCGATCAGCGACACCGCCCAGACCCTCGCCGCCATCGCCCCCTTCGCGAGCGGCCCCACCACCATCCGCGGCGTTGCCCACGCCCGCCTGAAGGAAACCGACCGCGTCGAGGCGATGGCCAGCGAACTGCGCCGCCTCGGCCAGCAGGTCGAGGTCTTCCCCGACGGCCTGCGCATCGAACCGCGCCCCATCGTCCCCGCCGACATCCACACCTACGACGATCACCGCATGGCCATGAGCTTCTCCATCGCCGCGCTCAAGGCGCCCGGCATCCGGCTCCAGGAGCCCGGCTGCGTCGCCAAGACCTTCCCCGACTTCTTCGACCGCCTCGACGCGATCGTGCCCTAGGGCCGCGCCGACCGTGGGCCTGCCGCCGCCGTTCGCCGGCCTCGCCTCCCGCGCGCCCGGCCGCCCCGCCGGGCCGCTGTGGGACCGCCGCGACGCGTTGATCGCGCTCGTGGTCTTCCTCGCCGGGCTCGCGGTCAACCTCCACGCCATCCCGACCACCGAGTTCCACCGCGACGAGGCCCGCTGGATCCACCGCGCCCGGTTCATCACCGAGCTGCGCCATCCGACCAGCGCCTACTGGTCCGACCGCGAGCTGATGTGGGGCCAGCCCCCGCTCGGCTCCTACCTCATGGGCCTCGGCCTCGTGCTGCAGGGCCGGGACACCGCCACCAACGCCTTCTACGACTTCCATTTCGACGAGGCCTGGAACCGCCTCCACGGCGCAATCCCGGACGAACAGGACCTGCTCGCCGCCCGCCGCACCAACGCCGCGGTCGGCGGCCTGATCGCGGCCTGCATCTACCTCATCGGCGCGGGCATCCTCGGGCGCGCCGCCGGTCTGCTCGGCGCGCTGATGTACGTCCCGCACGCGCTCGCCATCTACCTCGGCAGCCTCGCCGGCTCGGACGCCCTGCTGGGGCTGCTGGTGGCCCTCGCCGCGCTCGCCGCGATGGCGCTCGCGGCGCGCCCCTCCTGGCCCCGCGCGACGGTGCTGGGAGTCATCGCCGGCCTCGGCGCATCGGCCAAGCTGAGCCCGATCTTCGTCACCGTGCCGCTGGCCCTGCTCGGCGGGGCGCTGGTCGCCGGCGCGCTCCTCACCCACCGGCAGGATGGCCCCGCCCGCGCCAGCCTCGGCTGGAAGCTGATGGCCACGCCACCCATCGCCTTCGCCGCCTTCGTGGCCAGCTACCCCTACCTCTGGCCCGACCCCGTGGGCCGCACCATCAGCCTGCTCCAGTTCCGCCAGCGGGAGATGTACAACCAGGGCCGCATCTGGCCGGAACTGGACGTCACCGGCCCACTGCACGCCGTCGAGCGCATCGCCTGGTGGCTCTCGGTGGACAACTCCGTCACCGGCAACGCGGTCGAGGGCCTTGCCGGCCTGGCGGGCGTCCAGGTGCAGGTGGTCGGCATCGATCTCCTGCTCGCCGTCGCCGGCGCGGCCGCGCTGGCGGTCATCGCCTGGCGGCGCGGGCTGGCGAGTCCCGCCGCACTGGCCGCGCTCGTGCTCGGGGCGCAAGTCGCGATCGTGGTCGCCGGGATGCGCGCCGACTTCGCCCGCTACCTGATGCCCGTGCTGGTCGCGCAGGCCGTCTGCGTGGGGGTGCTCGGCGGCGTCGCGCTGGCCGGACTGGGCAGGCTCGCCGCCCGCGCCCGGGAGGCCGCCGCGCGGCGCCGGCTCGCCGGACCCGCCGGGGCGGCGCCATGAGCGGCGGCGAGGCAGGTTCCCGGCTCGGCGTCACCCGGTTCGCGCCCCGCGGCTCCACCCGGCTGACCTACGAGGAAGCCGGCGATCCCGGCGCACCCGCCGTGGCCCTGCTGCACGGCCTGCTCGCCGACCGCGCGGTGTGGCGGTCGCTGGCAGGCACGCTGGCCGCGGCAGGCTTCCGCCCCCTGCTGATCGACGCCCGCGGCCACGGCGCCAGCGCCGCCCTCTCCACCCGCCCGTACCCGCCCACCGAACTGGCGGCCGACGTGCTGGCGATCCTCGACCACGCCGGCGCCCGGCCTGTCCACCTCGTCGGCGACGGCTGGGGCGCGGCCACCGCCATCGCGGTCGCCCGCATGAGCCCGGAGCATGTCCGCTCGCTCGTCCTGCTCCAGCCCGACCTGCCGGGCATCCTCGCCGCCGACCCCGACCCGGCCGCCCGCTGGGCCTGGCAGACCGCCCGCGAGTCGCTCGCCGCCGCCAGCGTCGCCGCCGGCAAGGGGCTGACCGACCGCGCCCTCGACCTGCTGCTGGACCCCCGCCTCGGCCCCGGCTGGCGCGCCCGCATGGACAAGCCCCGGCTCGCCGCCATCAAGCGCTACGGCGGATCGCTCGGCGCCATCCTCGCCGGCGCGGAGGGCAACGAACCGGCCCCGGAGGCGCTCGCCGCCCTCGCCATGCCGGCGGCGATCCTCCTCGCCCCGCAGCCGCCGGATCTCGACGCCCGCGCCGCCGCCCGCCTCGCCGCGCTGCTGCCAGCCGCCTCGCTGCAGGCCGTCACCGCCAGCCGCGACGCCGCCGCCCTCGCGCCGGACGACCCCGCGGTCATCGCGGCGATCGCCGGAATCCTTCGATCCCCGCGATCTCACTGAACCCCAAAGCGAAAACTCGAAAGGCGCCCGGCAGGGTACGGCCGCCGCTCTGCTACCATCTTCGAAGTCCATATCCATGCGCGTCAGGAGGAGGTCGTCATGATCGGTCAGGACCACCCCGGCATCGTTGCCGCCCGCGTCGCCCGCCGCCGCCTGCTGCAACTCGGCGCGGCCGGGCTCGCCGCCCCCGCATTGGCCGCGCTCCCGGCCGCCAGCACCGCCAGCGCCGCCGCCTTCCAGGCCGACCCGAAGACGCTGATCATCGCCCTCAACGGCTCCCCCTCCGACCTCGATCCGCACTCGGCCTACGACTACCGCTCCGCCATCGCCCTGCGCGGCCCCTACGAGGGACTCATCGCGCTCGACGGCGCAGCGACCGACACGTACGTGCCCGCCATCGCCGAATCCTGGTCCGCCAACGAGGACAAGAGCGTCTGGACCTTCCGGATCCGCCCCGGCGTCACCTTCCACGACGGCTCGCCCTGCGACGCCGAGGCCTGCCGCGCCTCCTACGTCCGGTTCCTCACCCAGGGGCTTGGACCGGCGGGCGCCTTCCGCCGCTTCATCGCGGACCCGGCGCAGATCACCGCGCCGGACGCCTCCACCCTCGTCTTCGACTGCGGGCGGCCGCAGCCCCTGTTCGAGGCCTACGCCGCCTGCCAGTACGGCCCCCTGATCGGCAACGTCGCGGTCTACATGGCCAACGAGGAGGACGGCGACCTCGGCCACAACTGGGCCATGCTCAACGAGACCGGCGCGGGCACCGGCCCCTACATGGTCACCGAGTTCGAGCCCGAGCAGCAACTCGTGCTCGAGAAGTACGAGGGCTACTGGGGCGGCTGGGACGGCGACCATTTCGACCGCGTCATCTTCCGCGTCGTCTCCGAGAACGAGACGCGGCGCCAGTTGATCGAGCAGGGCGAGGTCGACATCGTCGACAACCTCACCCCGGAATCGCTGCTCGCCCTGCAGGAGAACCCCGATCTGTTCATCGACCGCAGCTACAGCGCCGAGGTGGACTACCTGATCCTCACCGAGGCCGGACCGCTGGCCGCGCCGGAAGCGCGCCAGGCCATGTGCTGGGCCTTCCCGTACCAGGAAGTGGTCGATGCCGTCTACAAGGGCTTCGGCAAGCCCGCCGTCGGCGGCGTCGCCGAGATTCTCGACGGCTTCAGCCCGGAGACCTTCACCTACACCACCGATCTCGCCCGGGCGAAGGAGTTGTTCGCCGCCGCGGGCGTCGCCGAGGGCACGGAAATCACCTGCATGCAGGAATCCGGCGACGAGTCGGTCAAGACCGCCATTCAGCTTTTCCAGGCCAACCTCGCCGAGTGCGGCGTCAACCTCACGATCGAGACGGTCGATCTCTCCACCTTCGCCGGGACCATGTTCGGCGACGCCGCGCCGGAGGAGCGCCCCGGCGTCATCCCCTGGTTCTGGTGGCCGGACTACAACGACGCCTACAACCACCTCTACCCGCAGATCGGCTGCGACCAGTGGGGCTCGGCGGGCACCAACGGCGGCTGCTACTGCAACGAGCGGGTGCAGGAGTTGCTGGAGGCCAACCGCGACGAACCGGACCCGGCGAAGTACCAGGCCGCCCTCGACGAGATCCAGCAGATCATCAGCAGGGACGACCCGCCCGCCATCTACTACCTGCAGCGGCAGTGGACCACGATCATCCGGAAGGGCATCGAGGGCTTCGTCTTCAACCCGATCAACATCGGCACGTTCAACTTCCACGCGATGTCCCGCGCCGAGGGGTAGGGCAGCCAACCGCCGCCAGCCGGGAGAATCAGCGCACGCCCCGCTCCATCCGCCCATCCATCGGGATCGCCCGCGCCGGCGGCAGCCCGGGCGGCTGATTCGCCGGTTCGGACTGCACCCGGTTCCACCCTCCGGCTTCGAGGACGCGCAGGGCCGCATCCCGGGGAGGGCGGTGCGCTGCCGCATGTTCGGCTGCGGCCGCGAGGGCGCGCCACTCCGCGAACTCATGGCCACCGGCGACGGCATCCGCTGCTCCGCCAACCTCGGCACCTTCGAGGCCGCCCGCTGGGCGGGCGCTGCGCCGGCGCCCGCCGGGCTCGCGGGCGCCGAACCGGCCCCGGGCGACGTCCTCCACGCCGCGACTGGCGACGGCCTCGCCGCCGGCGACCCGCTCCCGGCCGACGCCGCCCGGGTCCAAGGCAGGCAGGACCGGGTCAGGCGCGCCCTGGCCGCCGTCTCCGCGATGAGGCGTCGCTGGCCCGCCGCTCCCCGTTGGCGCGCCCGATCCGGCTGAACCCGCCGCGGCCCGGACCCGGCCCGGGGCTCTCCCACGCAGGCATCCGCGGCAAGCGTGTGGCCGCCGCGTGCGAAGAACGCCGCCAACGCGCATGGGCGGAGCCCCCGGTCTGGCCCATCATCGTCGCACCAGTCCGGCCGCCTGCCGCGCCGGGAACCGCGGCTCCATCGAACGCCCAGCCGGTGGGCCCGCCGGCCCCGGCGCGACGGCGCCCGGTTCCAGGTTCCCGGAGCGCACGCCCGCCGGCTGGACCGCGCCCCCGGCAACCTCGCCGACCGCACGAGAGGAGATCACCATGCCGATCGACCGCCGCTCACTGCTCGCCGCCTTCGCCGCGGCGGGACTGGCCGCCCCCTTCCTCGCCGGAGCAGCCGCCGCCGCGGAGCGGCCGGCCCTGCTTCGGGTCGCCAAGTCCTCGTGGCCGACCACCATCGACCCGCAACAGATCTCCTGGGTCGACCAGAGCGAGGTCGTGCTGCTCGATTACGAGGGTCTCACCCGGCTGGACTCCAGCCTGCTGCCCCGGCCGGGCGCCGCAGAGTCCTGGACCGCCAGCGAGGACGGCCGCACCCTCACGTTCACCCTGCGCGAGGGCCTGACCTACCGCGACGGAACCCCGCTGACCGCGGAGCGCTTCGTCTTCGCCTTCCGCCGGGCCACCGATCCGGCAGTGGCGGCCGAACTGGCCGGTCTGCTCTTCGTCATCAAGGGCGCCGAGCAGCGCGCCAGCGGCGACGCCGCGGCGGACCTCGGCGTGCGCGCGCTCGACGACCGCACCGTCGAGTTCCGGCTCACCAGGCGCGCCCCCTACTTCCCGGCCGTCGCCTCGCTGCCGATCGGGTTCCCGGTCATGGAGGAATCCCTGGCCGGCGGCCCCGGCTGGGAGTTCGACCCGGCGCGCCGGATCGGCAACGGCCGGTTCGCGCTGGACCGGGTCGAGCGCGATCAACTCCTCGGCTACCGCCCGAACGAGCGCTACTGGGAGGGCCCGCCCCGGCTCGGCGGCATCGAGTTCCGCATCGTGCCCGACACCGCCGTCGCCTTCGAGGCCTTTGCCGCGGGCGCCCTCGACATCGCGGCGCTCGCGCCCCAGCAGGTCGCCACCGCGCTCGCGGACGCTGCGCTGGCCCCGCGGCTGATCTCGGCGGCGACCGCCAGCACCCTCTGGCTGACGATGAACAACGCCGCCGCACCCTTCGACGACCCAAAGGTGCGCGAGGCCTTCGCCCGCGGCCTCGACCGGGAGACCCTCTGCCAGGACCTGCTGGGCGGCTCCTCGCGGCCCGCCACCGGCGCGGTGCCGCCCGGCATCGCGGGGCACATCGACAGCCCCTCGCAGGCCTTCGATCCCGGGGCGGCGCGGGCCGCGCTGGCCGCCTCCACCTACGGCGGCCCCGGCGATCTGCCCGAGATCAGGCTCCTGTTCGTCAACGAGGACTCGGCTGCCGTCGAGCTCGTCGAGTGGATCGCCGGCAACTACCGCGACGTCCTCGGCGTCGAACTGATCCTGGACGGCCGGGAGAGCAGCTCGTTCATCTCCGCCGTCAGCAGCCCGGAAACCTTTCCCCAGATCGCGACGCTGGGCTGGTTCGCCGACTATGCCGACCCGCAGGACTTCATCGAGCTTCCCTTCGCCTGCGGCGGGGCGTGGGCCGTGAACGCCGGCTTCTGCCTGCCGGACCTGGACGCGGCCATCGCCGCCGCCGAGGCGGAGCCCGACCCGGCGGCCCGCGCCGCCGCCTACGAGCGGGCGGGCGAGCTCCTCTCCGCCGCCAATGTGGTGGTCTTCCTGACCCACCCGCTGATGTTCTGGCTGGTCCAGCCCGGCGTCGCGGGGATCACCCCGACGGGGTTCGATCTCAGCCTGCCGGGCGGCTTCGGCTCGCTCGGCTCGATGACCATCGGTCCGGCAGCCTGACCGCCGGCCCCCCGGGAACGCGACGGCGGCGGCTCGGAATGAGCCGCCGCCGTCGTCATGTGGTGCGTTGCCGGATGCCTCCCCGGAGCGCCTGGGGCTAGACAGCCACCTTCATCAGCGCCGGGAGCAGCTTCATGATCATCGGCCCGGCGATCGGGTTGCTCATCAGCCCGAGCAGGTCGGAGATGCCGAACTTGCCGTCGTCGCCGGTGAGGCCGAACATGCCGAGGATGTTGTCGATCATGGACGGCGGCTCGGGCGCGGGCTGGCCGGCGGCGAAGATCGAGGACAGCGCGCCAAGGCCCTGGCTCTTGAGCAGGCCGCCCATCACGTCGCCGATGACGTCGGCGTTGCCGGACCCGATCTGACCGATGCTCTGGTTCAGGTTGGGGATGGTCTGCGCGACCGCCGGCGTGGCGCCGAGGAAGGTGTCCAGCACGCCGCCGAACTGGCCGAGCACGTTCGGCTCCAGTTCGTGCATCGCGGTGCGGGTCGCCTGCTGGATCGCCGCCTCCGGCGCCGTGCCCAGCATGTTGGAGATCTGGCCGATGTTCGGCAGTTCGCCGCCGAACATCTGCTTGGCCTGGCCCATCGCGTCGGCGTTGCCGCCGATCAGCATGTCGAGAAATCCGCCCATCGAAATCACCTCCGTACTGCCATGCGGGTGAACCCCGGACCCCGGGACCCCGGACCCTGTGCGACGCGGCGGCCCTCCGCCGCGTGCGCCCGCCAACTGTACCAGCATCGGGGCGGTTCGCGGCCCGCTGACGCCACCTTCTCCCTCCGGAATGCGCCGAATTTGCCCCTTATTCGCCGCCGCCCGCGCCGCCGGGGGAGCCGGCCTGGCGGATCGCCGCGTGGTCCGAAGAAATGACGGTCCCGAATGGCCGAATTCCTTCTTTCAGGAGACAAAACTGCGGTTTATTCGGTCATGCCAATTTCACTCCGGCGTCACGCCTGCCTTGGGCATGGTCACTAAGGTCGCGGGTGAGACCGGCATCACCACGGCGCGCGCGTGAGCCGGAGGGCGCCGGCAGGATCGGCAAGGAGTTCCGGATGGATCCGCAGCGATTCGACGCCATCCCGCGCTCACTCGCCAGGGCATTGAGCAGGCGAAACGCCGTGCGCGTGGCCCTCGGCGGCCTGATCGCGGGCATGACCGGGTCGGCCGCGCACGACGCCCTGGCCAGGGGCGGCGGG
>JBJTKE010000253.1:0-3684 GCA_046096285.1 Chloroflexota bacterium | reverse complement strand
GTACAGCAGCCATCCGGCCGTCGGCGTCGTTCCGAACCGCTGATAGGCCCAGGCAAACGCAAGGCTGATCATGGCTGCCGGCAGGATGAAGAGCGTGCCCGCGGCGAGCAACCCGGCCCGCCCGGCGCGCTCCATGCCGACGTGCATCACCATCTCGGTCGAATTGGGGCCGGGGATGAGGTTGGTCGCGCCGAGCAGGTCGAGAAACTGCCGGTCGGTCAGCCAGCCCCGGCGGTTCACCACGTTGTCCCGAAGCATCGCAATGTGGGCGGCAGGACCGCCGAACGCGGTGCAGCCAAGCAGCAGGGCAAGCCCGGAGACCTCGCACAGACGAGTCTGCGGCGAGTCCGCGGGTCGATCCGGGAGGTCCGGTTCGGTCATGAGCGTCCGTCCCTCGGTTGCTTCGGAGCGCGCCGTCGCGGAGTTTACGATGAATGGATCGGGGGGGACGTGCCAGCGGCCTGCGCGCGGCGCAACCGAACCGGCTTGCCGCTGACGCGGCCGCACGAGGGGAGCGGCGGCTTGCGCGAGCGAATGGCACGATGCGGGCGCGCCCAGTCCTGACCCCGGATGGAGTCAAACACCTCCTGCGTTCGTGGCGCGCCGCGGGGCCCCGCGGCGCGCTGCGTGTCAGGAGGCGCTTTTGCGGATGATGGTCCCGACATGCTCGCCGCGCAGCGCGCGCTGGAGGCGGTCCGGCGCCAGTCCGTTGATGATCTGGACGCTCGTCACGAGCCGGGCATGGGAAATCAGGTCGAGCAGGGCGCGATCGAAGGGCAGCGTGGGCAGGTTGCGCTCCCGCAATTCATCGACGGTGACCTCGTCGATGAACCGCGCGTCAGGGAACTCCTTTGGATCGCGGTCATAAAGACCGTCGACGTCCTTGACCAGCGTGACGGTGGCGCAGCCGAAGCACTCCGCCAGCAGGTAGGCGCCAGCGTCGGACCGGTGGGTGGGGATGCGTCCGAGGCCTGCGGGATGCTCCCAGAGGGAGAACGGAGGGTCGCCGTTGAAGATCACGCCCGGAGCGGCCTGCACGAAGAGCGGCAGGAGGTGGCCGAAGATCTCCGGCGGGATCGCGACGACGCCGAAGGGGGCGAGCAGCGTGCCAAGCATGTGGGCATTGCCGAGCGCATCGGCGATGGCGAGTTGCGCGAGCACGCCAACCGGCAAGCCGAGGTCGATGCCGATAGAGAAGACGTGACGGCTGCGGACGCCGCCTCCCGTCCCGATGATCAATTTGTGCGAGGAAAGGGCAGCGCCGAGCGCCTCGACCAGTGGATAGGGGGTCTCCCGGCCGCCGTCGAGGATCGACCGGCCGCCGACTTTCACGACGTGACAGTCGGGGAGCATCCGCACGACCGGGGTTTCGGTCGAGGACATCACCTGCTTGTCGAGCAGACTTTCGCGCATTAGCAGCGAACGGACATGGTGTCGCCGATCGCCTGACGATTCCGGGTGCGAGTTGGCTGTCACGGGCTTTCCCTCGTCCTCCGCGCGTTACGCGGTGAGGATTGTTCCGACATGTTCTCCGTTGAGGGCGCGGGTCAGATTGCCCGGTTTCAGCCCGTTGATGATCTGGATCGTTCGGCTGTGCCGCGCGTTCTTCATGAACTCGAGCACGCTGTGTTCGACCACCACATCCTCGAGGTCGAGCGCTGCGAGTTCATCCACCGTAATCCGCGGGATGAACCTCGCGTTCGCATCCTTTTTCGGATCCGCCGTGTAGAGGCCATCCTCGTCCTTCACGTAGATCATCGAGCGGGCGCCGAAAACCTCGCTCACGAGGTAGACCCCGGTATCGGTCCGGTTGGGCGGAATGCGGCCCACCGCCGGAATCGGCTGCCAGTAGATGTACGGCGGCATGCCGACGAAGATCACCCCGCGGCGCTCCTCGAGATAGAACGGCAACTGGGCGAACTGCACCGGTTCGATGAAGGGAATGCCGTGCTTCGCGAGGAGATAGTGAAGCATCCTCGCGTTCTGCATGCTGACGAAGGTGCCGAGAATGCTGAGGACTCCGGTTGGCATCCCGAGATCGAGGCCGACGCTGTAGGCGTGGCGAGCGCGGGTTCCCGCGCCGGTGCCAATGATCATCTGGTGGTCCGGAAGGTTGGCGACGAGTTCGTCGAGCAACGGAAACACCGCAGCGCGGCCGCGATCGATCAGGCTCTGGCCACCGATCTTCACCACGTTGGCGTTGGGAAGAATCGGCAGGACCGGGTGTTCATCGGTCGCCGCGAGCACGGAGTCGTCCGTGAGGGACCCATTGACGAGCAACCCGCCAAGTTGGGTGAGGAGTTGATCTTGCATGATGGTTGCTTTCCTGTCTCAGCGTGCGTTTTGCTGCGGGAGTCCCACAACATCGATGGCGAAGCGGGAAGCCGTCGCCTGCGGCTGGTCGAGCCCGCCGAACTCAGCCGTCGCCCAGCGCCGGAGGTCCACCATGATCTCCTGCTGGATGGCCGGATCGGCCGGGACCGAGCCCATGCGCGGCATCGACTCCCAGCCTTCGATGATGGTCGAGGCGGTGGTGACCCCCGGCCATTCAGCGACAATCTGGCGCCCCTGCGCGATTCCACCCGACGCCACGATGGCGTCGATGACGCGGCGCGTCCCGTCTTCTCCCTGTCGTGTGGAGATGCCTCGCTCCCGCAGCAATGCAAGCCTCCTGCGCCGAAGGCGTTCGGCAATGCCATCGGACTCCCGGACCACCCGGCCAAGAATGAGCGAGCCCCCCGGTTGGCAGACTCGCCGTGTTTCGCGGGCAACATGCTCCGGCCGCAGCAGATGAATCGATCGCGATGCAAAAATGGTGTTCGCGCCGCCATCGCGCAGGGGCCATGCGCGGTCACAATCGGCGACGGCCAGCAAGAGATCGATGTCGCTCCCCTTGGTGCGAAACACGTCGAGCATGGCCCGGGAAGCATCGAGACCAAGGTACCGGATCGGCAGGCGAGCCAGACTCAGGCCGATCTCGCCAGTGCCTGCGCCAAGTTCCACCACGAGATCCCCGGCCCTCAGCCCGGCTTCCGAGACGACCGCCTGCGCGATGGCGGCGCAGACGCCTGACGGCAGTCCGGCGCGCGAATCGTACCGCCCGGCCTGGGTCTCGAAGGTTGCGGCGGGTTGGACCATCAGTGCTGGCTCATTCGATCGCCCGGACCGTGCCCATCATGCCTTGATCCTCGTGCAGAAGGATGTGGCAGTGGTAGACCCAGCGGCCCGGAAAATCGAGGAACCGCGTGCGGATCGTGATCTCGCCGAAGGGGGGAACGCCGGTCGTGTCCTCGCTGTGGCGCACGGGGCGCGGCACGCCGTTCACCGCAACGACCTGGTAATCGTTGGTGTGAATGTGGAACGGGTGCCAACTCATCGTTGCGTTGCGGATGACCCACTCCTCGGTGGTGTTGAGCCTGACCACCTGATCGTCCTGGTCGCCGCCGGCGAAAGCCTTGTGGTCGATCCAGAAAATGCTTCCCTTGGGGCCGATCGGCGGCGAGAACTGGAAGGTGATGACGCGGCGCTGGTCGATGGCGGCGGTCGACAGGTCCTCCAGCGGCAGAATGGTCGTCGGCAGCGGTTCGGGCGTCATGGGCGCGCCATCCACGATCAGCGTCGCCAGCACTTCGTCCTTCTCGGTGTTGATGCCGATCAGGAAAGGGATGGTGCGGAAGGAGTAGG
>JBJTKE010000252.1:0-6800 GCA_046096285.1 Chloroflexota bacterium | reverse complement strand
TTGGATATGGGGAGTGTAGCAGACGCCGGGATGGCCGCGCTGCGCCGGGTAGGTCCCGCCCGTCCTGCCCGTCCCGACCGCCCAGCCCTGTGCCGCGATTGCTGCCGACACCAAGGAGGCGCCGCCGCCATGCCAATCCCGCCGCAGACCGCGCCGGTGACGGTGCCGGTGGCCCGCGACGCTGCCTACGAGGCGATCCGGTCGTGGATCGTGGAGGGCGCCCTGCAGCCTGGCGAGCACCTGCGCGACGCCGAACTGGCGGCGGCGCTCGGCCTGAGCCGGATGCCGGTGCGGGAGGCGTTGCTGCGGCTGGTCGGCGAGGGGCTGGTGGAGACCGCCGCGAACCGCTGGACGCGGGTGGCCCCGCTGGACGCCGGGCAGGCGCGGCTGCTGTATCCGATCGTCGTCGCGCTCGAGACGCTGGCGGTGTCCGCCCTGCGCGGTCCGCTGGCGGGGGAGGATCTTTCGGAGATGGCCGCGGCCAACGAGCGGCTCCGGCGGGCGCTCGGGGCGGGCGATGCGCTGGCCGCCGCGACGGCGGACGCCGGGTTCCACCGCATTCCCGTGGCCCGGGCCGGGAATCCCGAACTGGCGCGGATTCTCGACGAGGTGAAGACCAAGTTGCAGCGGCTCGAGGCCGCCTACTTCGGGGGCGGCGGCGGGGCGGAACGGGCGATCGCCGAGCATGACGCGATCGTGGCGGCGCTCGCCGCCGGGGACCTGCCGCGGGCCGCCGATGCGATCCGCGCGAACTGGGAGGGCAGCCTGGCGCGCGTGGAGGCGGCGACGGCCGGGCCAGCGCCCGCCCGCCCGTGATTCCGGCTTGGGCGCACCGGAGAGGTATGGGATTCGGTCCGTTGCGGCCGAGAGCCCCTCTCCAGTCGCTCCCCGGCCGGGGCGGGAGCGGGGCATCAGCCCGCACCCCAACCCCGCTCCCTGTGCGAGGGAGCGGGGCTTCTCGTGGCGCGGCGGGAGCGGCGGCAGGGGCTGGAACTGGTGCGGCGCTGACGCTCCCGACCGGGCGGGGGTCTGGCGCGGGCTGCGGCGGCGCGACCGCCGGAATGCGCCGGATCGATGCCGGCCGTCGCCCGCGGCGCCGCGCGATCGCGTATCGTTTCCCGGGCTCGCGCCAGGGTTGCCGCACCCGACACCCGACACCCGACACCCGACGCCCGACACCCGACACCCGACGCCTAGCACCCGACGCCTAGCACCCGACGCCTAGCACCCGACACCCGACACCCACCACCCGATACCCGATACCCGATACCCCCCCCCCGGTACCGCCCATGACGCGCACCATCGACCGCCTCAAGCTCGCGCCGAATGAGCCCGCCGTCTATGCGTTGCTGGGCGGCGAGGGGAGCGGCGCGTATGTGGCGTATGTCGGGGTGGCCTCGGCGTTGCGGCGGAGGCTGGAGCAGCATCTCGAACGGCGGGACAGCAGCGTGACGACCGGGGCGGCCGCGGTGTCCCTCGACCCGGAGCGGGTGACCGAGGTCCGCTGGTGGGAGCATCCGCGGTTCGGGGAGCGCGCCGCGCTGGAGGCGGCCGAAATGGTCGCGATCGAGGCGCTCGCGCCGGCGCTGCGAAGCCGGGGCGCGCCGGCCGCCGCCGCCCGCGACCTGCTGGCCGACCCGCTCGCCGCCGCCGAGTTCGCGGCGCTGTTCGCCGCCGCTCCCAGCGGCCGGCTGGTGCTGCCCAGCCTGGCCGCCGCGCTGGACCGCATCGCCGCGCTCGAACGCCGCCTCGATCTGCTCGAGGCACGGCTGCGCGACTCCGGGGAGTGACCGGGGCCGCCGGGGGCGGCGCCCGCCGGCAGGGCGAGCCGGGCCGCCGGGCGGCGGCGGGGGATTGCCGCGCCGCTCGTGTGACGCACGGCACAGGGACCGGTTGCGCGCGCTCACAGCCAACCCGGGCGGCCGGACGCACACTGCGGGCAGGGGCGCGGGCCGCGCCCACCAGCCGCAGGATTCGCCGGACGGGATGCCGCCATGACTTCCGCGAACGCCGCCGCCGCCGCTGCCGCCGCTGCCGCCACTGCCGTCGCCAACCGCCTTTCCCGCCAGCCCGGAGCCGCGGTGCCCGCCGGGCTGGTGTCGCTGGCCGCGGCGCTGGCCGCGCTTTCCGCGTCGGTTCCCCCGGCGCCTGTCGTGACGTTCGCGCCTGCCGCCGCGCGGGCGGGCGGCGAGGCCGCTCCCCGCAGGTCGCTGGCTCCCGCCTGCCCGGCGTCGTCGCGCCCGGGGTCCGTCGTGCGGAGCCGGAGCCGGTTGGGGAGCGAGGTGCGGGAGGGGAACGTTGTTCGGGCGGGGAGCCGGAGCTGGACCCGGACCGGGACTTCGACCCGGCTCCGGGCGGAGGCTGGGGCGGGGCCGGCGGCGCGGCAACGACGGAGCCAGCCGCACGGCAGGGGCATGTCGCACCCCATCACCTCGCGGTCCGGTATGATCCCGCCTGCCGCGCCCCGTGCCGGGGGTGAACGCGGCGCCTGCCAGCAGCGAAGGGATCGATCCCGTGGCCGACATCATCTCCACGCTCACCAGCCCGGAGGGGCTGAGCGCGCTCCTTGCCCTGACCGTGATGGAGATCGTGCTCGGGATCGACAACGTGATCTTCATCTCGATCCTGGCGGGGAGGCTGCCGGAGTCGCAGCGGGACAAGGCGCGGTTCATCGGGCTTGGGCTGGCGATGCTGATGCGGATCGGGCTGCTGTTCTCGATCTCGTGGCTGGCCTCGCTGACCGCGCCGCTGGTGTCGGTGGCGGGCCGGGAGTTCTCGGGGCGCGACCTGATCCTGCTGCTGGGCGGCCTGTTCCTGATCTACAAGGCGACCCACGAGATCCACCAGAAACTTGAGGGCGAGGAGCACGCGACCGGGGCGGGCGCGGCGACGGCGTCGTTCGCCGCGGTGATCGTGCAGATTTTGCTGCTCGACATCGTGTTCTCGCTGGACTCGGTGCTGACCGCGATCGGCATGGCGGACGACCTCGCGGTGATGATCGCGGCGGTGGTGATTTCGGTGCTGGTGATGCTGATCGCCTCGGGCCCGATATCCCGCTTCGTGATGGCGCACCCGACGGTGAAGATGCTGGCGCTGAGTTTCCTGCTGCTGATCGGCACGACGCTGGTGGCGGAGGGCTTCCATTTCCACGTCGAGCGCGGGTACATCTACGCGGCGATGGGCTTCTCGGTGCTGGTCGAACTGCTCAACCTGCGGATGTCGAAGAACAGGAAGACGAAGCCGGTGGCCCTGCACCAGCCCGGGATCAACGAGGACGTGCTGATCGCCCTCGAGAAGCGGGCGAACTGACCGGCGCGGGCCGCCCGGATGCCGGATGCCGGGCGCCGGGACCCTGGCCGGCGGCGGCTGTGCGATGCTTCACGGGGGATCGGGTCTGGGGGATCGGGTATCGGGTATCGGGTACCGGGTACCGGGTACCGGGGGTGGTCTCCGGCGTGGTGCGTCGGCGGCCGGACCGGGCGCTGGATGACCGGTCCGCGATATCCGGTATCCGATACCTGAAACCCGGCACCCGATACCCGGCACCCGGTACCCGGCACCCGGCACCCGGCACCCGGCACCCGATACCCAGCACCCGATACCCCATACCCGGCACCCGATACCCGAAGGAGTTCCGCATGGCCGCCGCCGTTCCCGCCCGATCCGAGGTCAGGCCCGAGGAGACGTGGGCGCTCGAGGAGGTCTATGCCTCCGTCGCCGCGTGGGAGAAGGCGTTCGCCGCCGCCGACGGCGCGATCGCCAGCCTCGGGCAGTTTCGCGGCCGCGCCGGCGAGTCGGCCGGGACGCTGCTGGCGCTGCTGCGCGCGGCGGACGAGGTGACCCGCGTGGTCGAGCCGGTGACGCTGTGGGCGATGCTGCGCCAGACGGAGGACGCGACCAACAGCGAGTACACCGCGCTGAGCGACCGTGCCCGGGGGCTGTCCGCCCGGGCGGCGGCGGCGGCGGCGTTCATCGCGCCGGAGATCGTGGCGATTCCCGGCGAGACGGTGGCGGAGTGGCTGGCGGGTTCGCCCGACCTCGCCCGGTACGGCCACCTGATCGCCCGGATCCAGCGGGAGCGGCGGCACATCCGCACCGCCGAGGTCGAGCAGGTGATGGCGCAGGCGGGGGAGGTGTTCGCCGGGTTCGAGAGCGTCCACGAGATGCTGGAGAACGGCGAATTGCCGCTGGGCACGATCACCGACGCCGCCGGCGCCCGGGTCCGGCTTGCGCCGGGCACCATCGGGCTGTACTACCACTCGCCGGACCGCCGGGTCCGCCGCGAGGCGTGGGAGCAGTCGGGCGACGCCTATCTCGCCTACCGCAACACCTTCGCCGCGTCGCTGGCCGGGGCGGTGAAGCGCGACGTCTTCAACGCCCGGGCGCGCGGGTATGGATCGTCGCTGGAGGCGGCGCTGTTCACCGACAACATCCCGGTCAGCGTCTTTCACAACCTGGTGGATGCGGTCTGGGAGCATTTCCCGGTGTGGCACCGGTACTTCGCGGCCCGCCGGAAACTGCTCGGGTTGCCCCCCGGCGAACTCCACGGCTGGGATCTGGAAGCGCCGCTGTCGAGCCGCCCCCCGTCCGCCACCTGGGAGGAGGGCTGCCGCTTCATCCTGGATTCCCTCGCCCCGCTCGGGGAGGAGTATGCGCGGGCGGTCGGCGATGGCCTCGCGAGCCGCTGGGTGGACCGCTGCGCCAACACCGGAAAGCACGGCGGCGCGTTCAGTTGGGGCGGATACGAGACGGCGCCGTACATCTCGATGACGTGGGAGGGCCACCTCGGCAGCGTCTCGACGCTCACCCACGAGATCGGCCACTCGATGCACACATGGCTGACGAACCGGTCGCAGCCGATCACCTACAGCGGCTACGGCATGTCGGTGGCGGAGACGGCCAGCAACTTCAACCAGGCGTTGCTCGGGGCGCACCTGCTGGAGCAGAACCAGGAGCGGGACTGGACGCTGAACGTGATCGAGGAGCGCATGGAGAACCACCAGCGCTACCTGTTCATCATGCCGATCCTGGCGAAGTTCGAGTTGCTGTGCCACGAGCGGGTGGAGGCCGGGCAGGCGCTGGGCGCGGCGTGGATGAACGAGACGCTGCTCGGCTTCTGGCGGGAGGGGTATGGCGGGGAGGTGGCGATCGACCCGGAGCGGATGGGCGTGATCTGGGCGCGGTTCCCCCATCTTTACGCCAATTTCTACGTGTTCCAGTATGGGCTGGGCATCTCCGCGGCGGCCGCGCTGGCCGGGCCGATCCTGGCCGGGGACCTCGAGGCGCGCGAGCGGTACCTCGCGATGCTGCGCGCGGGTTCGAGCCGCGACCCCATCGACGTGCTGCGGGCGGCGGGGGTGGACATGACCACCAAGGAGCCGATCCGGGCGGCGTTCCGGCTGCTGGAGGGCTACGTGGCGCGGCTGGAGGCGCTGGCGGGCTGACCGGAACGGGCGCGCCCCGGAGCGATGCGGGCCATCGCTCCAGGGCGCGGGTTGCGCCGGTGGCGGCGGGGTGCGGGGCCGCTACAGGCCGCCGGACGGGCGGTCGACCGCGGAGGCGAACTGGGCGCCCTCGCGGATGATGCGGTTGAGGCCGGCGAGGGGAAGCCGGACCTCGCGGGGGTAGCCCGCGCCCCAGGAGTTGAGGATGCGGACGAAGCCCTCGCGGGAGCCGAGGGCGGTGAGCACCTCGTCGGAGGACTCGAGCCAGGCCCAGCTTTTGATGCCGTCGGAGAGGAAGGGGCCGGTGGTCCTGAAGTTGGCCACGCGCCATGCGCCGACCCTGAGGGCGGCCTGCATGCCGCCATCGATGGAGGTGCCGGCGTAGTTGGAGCCGGGCCAGCGGTCGTTCTGCTGGGCGGCGCGGTACATCTCCTGGCCGTTGTAGAAGCGGGCGTTGTACATCGAGAGCATGCGGGCGGTGGCGAAGCCGACGCAGGCGTCGGACGGGCCCTGGTCGTAGAACTCCCAGCCGCCGGCGAGGTCGGGGATGGAGGGCGGGCGGAGGCAGACGGCGTGGCCGGCGCGGACGGCGCCCCAGGAGGAGGTGGTGCCGATCCACCAGCCCGAGGTGCGCCGCACGGGGCGGTCGAAGGCCTCGAACCAGGGGATGCCCGCCAGCACCGGCGAGGGGGTGGTGTCGGGGCCTGCGCCGAAGCGGCCGGGCGCGTCGCCGCGCTGGCTGGCCGGGAGCAGGATGCAGCCGAAGCGGCCGTTGGGGCGGCCCGCGCCGAACTGCTCGCAGTCGGGGTCGGCGGGGTCGCACTCGTCCTCCGCGCCGACGCGGTCGCGCGGGCCGGCCCCGGCGGCGGGGGAGACCCGCGTGATGCCGGCGAGAACGGCGGCCCCGCCTGCCGCGGCCTGGAGCAGCCCGCGGCGGGTGCGCGCCGGGCCGGGCCGGGTGTCGAGGCCGTCGTGGCCGTCGTGGCCGCCGGGGTAGACCGGCGGGGACAGCGGCGTGGGCGCTGGCGCGGAACCGGTGTCGCCGGGCACGCTGCCGCGGCGATCGTCGAACAACGACATGCTCGTGATCCCTCCCGTTGATGCCGCCGGCGACGCCCCACATGGCGCCGCCGTCCGCGTCACAGGTCAGGCCGCCCCACACGACGCGAGACCGGACGCCGGGCGGCCCGCCGGGTGGCGGACCGCCCAGGTGAACGTCCAGCGGGGGTGTACGTCCACCGCGAACGTATCACGGGGATCAGAGGGCTTGACCGATGCGGCACGGCCCAAAAGTAGGGAATGGCGCGGAGAGGGGAGGGAAATTCTCGGCGTGGGGGGAGGAAGGCGGGGAGTTTG
>JBJTKE010000251.1:0-3253 GCA_046096285.1 Chloroflexota bacterium | reverse complement strand
CTCCCTCCGCCATCGCCGCCCCGCGCGGCCTTTCGTGGCGCTGGGTCCGCGACGGCGAGGACGTGCATCTGCTGGTGGAGCGGGAATAGCCGGGGCTCGTGGGCTTGTGGGCTTGTGGGCTGATGGGCTGATGGGCTTGTCGGCTTCCCGGAGCGCATGGCCCGCAGCGACGACGCGCTCCAGCAAGCTCGAAGCGCAAATCCGTCAAGCCCGCAAGCCCCTCAGCACAGAAACCCGGGATTCAGACGCATCGCGCAGAACGGCGCAGGCACGTTCGGGCGGTTGCACCGGCTGCACCCGCCCTGGCGTGCTCTGATTTCCGGTTTCGGAGGCGAGAGCAGTCAGCGAAGCACCGACATGGCCAAAGCCAGTAGTTCCCGGACCGATGCTGGGCTCTTGCCGGCGGCCCGCTGAACGAATGCCAGCCCTACCTGTTCCTGCGTGTACCCCGCAGCGAGTTCGGCAGGGACCCCACCGCACCATTCACCGCTGCCGGCGGCTTCCCTGAAGAACCGGATGTACTGCTCAAGGATGTGCGCCTCGATGGCAGCGATGCGCGCTTGCGTCCGGGGACCGAAATTCGAGCGCGTTGCGCGCATCTTCACGAACAGGCAACCCGATTCCATGCGCGGATCGTCGCTGGCAAAGCCAATCAAGGCATCGAGCTTGCTGGCGTAGCTCGCCGAGTTCGAGAGCAGCACTTCCACCGACGCCAGGACCGTCTCCGCATAGCGATCCAGCACGGCGGCGGTCAGCCCATCTTCACTGCCGAAGTCCCGGTAGAGCGAGGGCTTGGACACTCCGGCCATCGCGCAAATGCCGTTGACCGAAATGTCGGCCATGTCAGCTTGCCAATAGGCGTGCATGGCCGTCTCAAGGAGGTGCGCCCGGTTTCTGGTGACGGGGCGCCCAACGCGCGCACCAGACTCGGTGTGCTCCATGTCACCCCCGTTGCACCAATCGATACTCCAGCAAACGGCTTTCGTACCGCTCGGTCCGAAACCATGATACCATCTGGTACGGAATCTGGATTTCCCGGATTCTCGGGATTCAGGAGGAGCATCCTAGCATGGACCAGACGAACAAAGTGGTGGTGATCACCGGGTGCAGCAGCGGTTTCGGCCGAGGCGCCGCGATCGCATTCGCAGACAAGGGCTATCGCGTCTGGGGAACCATGCGCGATGCCCAGGGCCGCAATGCGGCGAAAAAGGCGATGCTGGAGACGTACTCGGACAAGATTTCCGTGGTCGACATGGATGTCGCCGATGACGCGTCTGTCGATGCCGCGTTTGCCGACATCCTGGCGGAAGGGCCCGTCGATGTACTGATCAACAACGCAGGTGTCATGTACCTGGGCATCACCGAGGCCTTCAGCATCGCGCAGGCCAGGGAACAGATGGAAACCAACTACTTCGGCGCGATCCGAACCATGCACGCTGTGCTGCCCGCCATGCGAGCCGCCCGGTCGGGCCTGATCATCAACACCTCGTCGCTGGTGGGCCAGATTTCGCCGCCGTTCTTCTCGACCTACAGCGCCACCAAGCACGCATTGGAAGGGTACGCCCAGGGCTTGCGCTACGAGCTCTCGCCCTTTGGTGTCGACGTTGTTTTGGTGGAGCCCGGTCCTTTCGGGACGGGCCTGCTGGCCTCGGGCCAAGCCCCCACCCGGTCTGACGTGCTGGAAAGCTACGGCGAACTGGCGAATGTTCCCACCGCCATGGGGACGTACTTCGCCCAGTTTCTGCAAAGCGACCAGGCCCCCAAGCCCCAAATGGTGGTGGACGCCTATCTGGCGCTGGCCGATATGCCGGCTGGAAAACGCCCCACGCGCACCGTGGTTGGCATCACCTGGGGCGTGGATGAAATGAACGCCGCAAAACAGCCGATCCAGGACCGGGTACTGCAGGAAATGCAACTGGACGGCGTTTTGGCCGGGGTATCGGCCTAGATACGGGCAAGGACGCCCGTCGACTGCAGGAGGGAACGCATGTTCCAGGATCACGACTATGTGCGGCGCGCTGTGGAGCGCGTGCGCACCGGGAGACTGAGCCGCCGCTCGTTCGTGGCGGCGGGGGTGGCGGCAGGGTTCGCCACGCCGACGGCCGGGAGGAATGAAACGAGCAGGAACACGGTTGCCAGGTTTCTGGGTGCGGTGATGAGTCACGATGCGGCCACCATGCGGCAATTGGCCAATCCTGACTACATTCAGCACAACCCGTTCATTCCGACAGGTCTGGAGCCATTCATTGGCTTGCTGCCGGTCCTCGAGGAGAGCGGCACTCACGCAGAAAATGTGCGCATGTTTGCGGACGGCACCTTTGTGTTCATGCACAACATCTGGCACAACGCAGAGCCGTTTGGAGCCGAGGAGATGGTCTCGTTCGACATCATTCGCCTGGACGAGAACGGCAAGGTGGCCGAGCACTGGGACGCGATGATGCCGCAGACACCGCCCAATCCCTCAGGGCGCACCCTGACCGATGGCGCGACCATGATTACCGACCTGGACCAGACCGAGGCCAACAAACACCAGGTGGCCACGTTGTTCGATGTCCTCATCCATGGCACGCCGGAACAGGCTGGTGCGGCCATGCAGGCCAATTTCGCCCCCGACTACCTGCAGCACAACCCGGTCGCTGCTGATGGACTGGACGGTTTCATGGCGGCACTGCCTGTCGAGCAATGGGTCTTCACCAGGCAGCACAAGGTGCTGGGTGAAGGGAGTTTTGTACTCTCCATCTCCGAAGGCACGCGCCAGGGCACGCCCGTGGCGTTTTACGACTTGCTGCGCCTTGAGAACAGCACCATCGTTGAGCACTGGGACGTGATCCAGGCCATTCCAACCCAAGGCCTTGCCAATAACAACGGCATGTTTGGCTTCGAGGAGTAGGCCGCCATGGCAGCGAGACGATGCGCGATCCGGTAACACCGTTCGAACCTGCGCCAGCAGGCCCCAACCCCGTATGAATGGGGACTCGACTTCCGGGAGCATGGCGTGGTGAGAACCGGTGATCGAGTGGTTCATCTGCGGCGTTGGACGCATTTCATCCTCGTGGACGGTCGGGTGGTTCTCGCAGATACCTGGACGGAGGGCCGGAGCGAAGGACAGACCGGGCTGTTGCTCGCGCCTGGAGCCTGGCATGAGCCCGGTACGCTCGGGGAGAGCGGGGCTCCAGGCGCGGCTGCTACCCGACCGGCCGCGGCCGATCCGGGGCCAGGAGGCACCTCCTGACCGATGCCCGCGGGGTGCCGG
>JBJTKE010000250.1:0-4375 GCA_046096285.1 Chloroflexota bacterium | reverse complement strand
CGCCGCCGCCGCCCCGGCCCGCGCCCCCCTGCCCGGCGACCTCGCCGACGCCGCCGCCATCGTCACCCTCCTCGACGGCCTGCCGCTCGCCATCGAACTCGCCGCCGCCCAGGGCGTCACCCTGCCCACCTCCGCCATCGCCGGGCTGCTGCGCAACGCCGGTCTCGCCGCGCTCGCCCGCGGGCGCCGCGACGGCCCGGCCCGCTTCCAGACGATGGAGGCGGCCATCGCCTGGTCCGCCGATCTGCTCCCCCTCGCCGCCCGCCGCCTCTTCACCCTGCTCGGCCTCTTCCGCGGCGGGTTCACCATCGAGGCGCTGACCCAAACCACCGCCCTGCTCGGCGAACCCGGTCTCATCGCCGCGCTGCCGGCCCTCGCCGAATCGCAACTCGTGGAACACGATCCCGGCGACCCGGACCGGATGCGGATGCTCGAACCGGTCCGCATGTTCGCCCGCGACCGCCTCCATGCCGCCGCCGAGGAGCCCGCCGTGCGGCGCGCCCACGCCGCCTGGTTTCTCGGCTGGGCGCAGGAGCAGGCCGCGGTGGTCGCGGGGGCGCATCCCCTCCCCGCGCTCAATGCGCTCGATGCCGACCTGGCGAACCTGCAGGTGGCCTTCGAGACGGCGGCCAACCCGGAGTTCGGCCTGCTCGACGCCGCCTTGCTGACGGCGGCGCAGCTGGGCCAGTACTGGGAGTTCCGCCTGCGCACGCGCGAGAGCCGCACCGTGCTTGAACGGGCCATCGCCGCCGCGCTGGCGGAGCGCGCGCGCGACCCCGGCGCGGTCGCGCTGGTCCCGCTGCTGGAGGCGATCCACTACAGTGCCTATTTCGCCTATGTCGACGTGGATGTCCCGGCCGTCGAACGCGATGCCGAGCGGATGGCTCCGCTGGTGGAGGAGGATGGCTCCCTGGAGTACCGCGCACGGCTGGAGTTGATCCGCATCTTCGCCCGGGACGCCCGCGGCGAACCAGCCGCGGATCTGCTCGACGCGATCGCGGCCGCCCATGCGCTCGTTGCGGACGAGCCGCGGGGCGAGGCCTGGGAGCAGACCAACCAGGGGCTGGCGAACCTGAAGATGGATTGCGGCGATTTCGAGGGCGCACTTCCCCTCCTGCAGGCCTATCTCGACTGGGCGCGGCAGCAAAACGGCTTGCTCCACCAGGGCCAGGCCGCCACCTGGATCGGCTATCTCCAGCTCCAGCTCGGCCAGCGGGAGCAGGCGCTCGCCAGTTTCCGGATCGCGCTCGAGGGGCCAGCCAGCGCGCCGTGGCTCGGCACGCTTCACTGGACGCTGCTCGGGATGGCCGCGGCCTGCTCCTGGCCGGATCAGGATGCCAACATCCTGCACATGGCGGCCCGGCTGCTGGGGGCATTCGCGGCGTTCGAGCAGCGAATGGGGTTCGGCTTGACCGCGATGCAGGCGCAGATCCGGGCCGATTCGCGCGAGCGGCTCGCCGCCGCGCTCGGCGAGGCGCGGCTGGAGTCGCTGATCGCGGAGGGCCGGGACCTGCCGCGCTCCGCGGTGCTGGCCGTCGCCCAGGCCTGCGGCGCTGCCGCAACGGCGGCATCGCGGTAGCGCACCATCGCCGCCCGCCGCCCGCTGCCCGGGTCCGCCGGATGCGGCCTGCGGCGACCCCCCGGACCTCGTGTCCCTGTTCCTGGTTCCTGTCCCCATCCCGCTCGTGGGGCCCGGTCCTACACCTGCCGGACGGCGCGGGCCTGGCTGTACAGCCCCGCCGCGGCAAGGCCGTAGACCACGCCTGCCAGCAACCAGCCAGCGATGCGGCCTGCGCTGACCGGGCCGCCCCCGCCGGGCACGCCGGTCAGATTCGCGCCGGCGACGTCGGCCAACGCCACCAGCAGCGTCGCCCAGCCGACCGCCGCCAGCCCCGCCCAGCGGGTCGCCATGCCGGCGCGTTTCATCGCCTCCACCAGGCCAGGAACCAGCGCCACCAGCGGCGCGCCGAGAATGAACGGCTCCATGCGATGCTCCTTTCGTGATTGCCAGCGTGGGGATGTGGGCTTGTGGCTTGTGGCTTGTGGCTTGTGGCTTGTGGCTTGTGGCTTGTGGCTTGTGGCTTGTGGCCACTCGGCGTGCGGGAAGTTCCCAATTAGCCACACCCCTCATCCCCACAAGCCCATCAGCCCACGAGCCCACAAGCCCACGAGCCCACAAGCCCACAAGCCCACAAGCCCACAAGCCCATCACCTGCCGCAGGCTGCGATGACGGCGCCGAGCGGGAACGTGGGGCCGGGGCAGTAGGAGCGGGAAACGGCGTCGATGTCGGAATGGCGCAGGAACCGGTCGCGCACCGGGCGGATCGCCGGGTAGCGCGCGGTCAGGTATCGGGCCAGCGCGATCACGCTCGCGATCTGCGCGTCCGGAAAGGGCGCGCCGGGCTTGCCGATGCTCTCGATCGCCACCGTGAAGTCGTTCAGGTTGGCGGTCCCGTGCGGCCGGCAGCGGCGCACGGCATCCCGCAGCCACGGCAGGTCCTCGCGCGGCTCGCGGATCACCCCGTTGGTCCACGCCGCGTTGAGCGTCGAGACGAACTGCGCGATCGTGCCGTCGCGGTCCACCACGAAGTGGGCCGAGGCCAGGCTATCCGGCCGCTGGAACCAGGCCCGGACGTTGGCGAACGAAAGGTCGTCGGTGACGCGGAAGACGATCGCCTCGGGTTCCGAGCCCGCCGGCCGCGGATGGAAATTCGCCGTCCCGGTCCAGATGATCCCGGGCGGCGCGATGGCCGCTCCCGCCGGGACCGCCGCGGCCGGCATCCCCGCCGCCGGAATGGGCGCAGTCGCGCGGAGCGCCGCGAGATGGCGCGCGATCTGCGCGGCATAGGCCGGATTGCTCGCCCAGCGCCCGTTGCCGAGATCGCAGAGGCGGCGCACGCTCGCCCCGTAGCCGGCCTTCAGCGGCTCGACATACCGCGGATCAAGCCCGATGTAGCGCCACAGCGCGGGGTCATACCCGCGGACATAGGCGGAGAGATGCACCAGCATCCCGCGGGCGGCGTCCGTGCCGTCGCGGAAGGCGATGCCGTCGTCGCCGCCGTCGGTGATGCCGATGCCGCCGGGATTCAGCCGCTCCGCCCACGCGGCGGACGTGCCGGTCCCGGTCTCGTCGCAGAACTGGGCGAAGACGACGGCCGGGTCGTAGCCTGCCCGCCCGGCGAGCGCCCACAGTTCGGCGATGAAAGCGGCGGTCTGCTCCGGCCGCCGGGCGCCGCGGACGCGGGCATAGGCCAGTGCCTGCGCCGCCGTCGCCGTGGCTGGCCCTTCGATCGTGACAGTCGCAGGGTCGATCATGGGTGCGTCCTTTCGTTGCTGCAGACTCGAATGGGGGCTGATGGGCTTGTGGGCTTGTGGGCTTGTGGGCTTGTGGCTTGTGGCTTGTGGCTTGTGGGCTTACAGGCTTGTGGGTTTGCGGCTGCGGGTGCTGGTTTATGGGCGTTCAGGCCTGCCGGACCGGCGCCCAAAGGCCGTTCGGCGAGCGAAACCTCAAGCCACAAGCCCACACGCCCACACGCCCACACGCCCGCAAGCCCTCATTCCTCCAGTTCCACCTCGACCGTGCTGTGGCCCCAGCGGGCGGCGTCGTCCGGGGAGGGCACGCGCTCGTCGAGGGAGACGATGCGGACGGTGCGGGTCAGGCCGGTGGCCGCGTGGTCGATGTCCTTGAACGACAGCGCCGCGTTCGCCTCCCAGGCGGTCCACAGGGCGGCGGCCAGTTGCCGGCCGCTCAGCGGCAGCACGTCGCCGTTCGGGCCGGCGCGGCGGTCGGCGCACTGGATCGTGAAGCGCCAGCGGCGGCCGGCCCGGGCCGGCAGCGCCGCCCAGTCGGCCCACGCGCCGGTGAGCGCGGGAGCCCAGTCCTGCACGCTCGACCACGCCACCTTGAGCTGGATCTGCCGGGCCTCGACGCCGGAGAGATCGGCCTCGAGATCGGCGATCCGGGTCGCGCCGCCGGTCACCGTGCGGGTGGCCGCCGTCGTCCAGGTCGCGCCGCCGTCGATCGACCACGCCAGCGAGATGGTCACGCTGTCGGCGCTGGCGACGGCGCCCCGCGGCTCCGGCGCGGAGAAGCGGGCTCCTATCCGCCGCCAGCGCTTGCGGTCGCTGGTCCCGGCGTCGATCAGCGAGGACACCCACTCGCCGCTGCCGCGGAAGGCGTGCAGGGCGGCGGAGCGCCAGACGAGGCGGTAGAGATCGCAGGTCGCGCTGAACGGGGCGGGCAACTTCGACCTGCTGGCCTTCCGGGCGGGCAGCGCGACCTGCGATCTCTACCGCCTCGTCTGGCGCTCCGCCGCCCTGCACGCCTTCCGCGGCAGCGGCGAGTGGGTGTCCTCGCTGATCGACGCCGGGACCA
>JBJTKE010000249.1:0-4125 GCA_046096285.1 Chloroflexota bacterium | reverse complement strand
AGTTATCGCGGCCCGTGCGCCACGCACGGGCCGCGTCGTGTGCCTAGTCGATCGTGATACGGCACGCGAATCGCCAGGGGTGTTTCGCCCTCCTCACCGCCGCCGTTCCGGCCATCGACCCACACGGAGAACGCCTTTCAGGGTTGCCGAAGCACGCCCCGATCTCGACCTCAACGTCGCCCTCGACCCCTCCCGCCTCCGCAACGTCGCCATCGTCGCCCACGTCGACCACGGCAAGACCACGCTCGTCGACGGGATGCTCAAGCAGTCCAACATCTTCCGCGACCCCAACGCCGCCGGCACCCTCATCATGGACAGCAACGACCTCGAGCGCGAGCGCGGCATCACCATCCTCTCCAAGAACACCGCCGTCGCCTGGGGCGGCTACAAGATCAACATCATCGACACCCCCGGCCACGCCGACTTCGGCGGCGAGGTCGAACGGGTGCTCAACATGGCCGACGGCTGCCTGCTGCTCGTCGACGCCGTCGAGGGCCCCATGCCGCAGACGCGGACCGTCCTCGCCCGCGCCCTCGAACGCGGCCTGCGCCCCATCGTGGTCGTCAACAAGATCGACCGCCCGGCCTCCCGCATCGACGAGGTGATCGAGCGGGTCAACGACCTCTTCCTCGAACTCGCCACCGACCCCCACCAGCTCGAGTTCCCCGTCCTCTACGCCATCGCCCGCGAGGGCCGCGCCGGGACCGATCCCGCCGCCCTCAAGGAGACCGTCGCCCCCCTGTTCGAGGCCATCGTCCGCGAGGTGCCCCCGCCGTCGGTCGACGTCGACGGCCCGGCGCAACTCCTCGTCGCCTCCCTCGATTACGACAACCACCGCGGGCGCATCGCCATCGGCCGCATCAACCGCGGCCGCATCCGCGTCGGCGACACGCTGCTGCACATCGCCCCGGACGGGACCCAGAGCCGCCAGCGCGTCTCCGCCCTCAGCGTCTTCGAGGGGCTGAAGCGGCGTGAGGTCGAGGAGGCCGCCGCCGGCGAGATCGTCGCCCTCACCGGCTTCGCCGACGCCCAGATCGGCGCGACCCTGACCGACCCCGCCGTGCCCGAGGCGCTCGCCGCCCCGGCCATCGAGCCGCCGACGCTGCGGCTCACCTTCGGCGTCAACACCTCGCCGCTGGCCGGCCGCGAGGGCCAGTACCACACCTCCCGACAGCTCAAGGAGCGGCTGGACCGCGAACTGGAGACGAATCTCTCGCTGCGCGTCGAGCCGACCGAGCAGGCCGAGGTCTTCGCGGTCTCCGGTCGCGGCGAGCTGCACCTCAGCATCCTCATCGAGACGATGCGGCGCGAGGGCTACGAGTTCCAGGTCTCCCGCCCCGAGGTCATCACCCGCCAGGGCGAGCACGGGCTGGAGGAGCCGGTCGAGGCGCTCGTCATCGACACCGTCGAGGAGACCGTCGGCATCGTCTCAGAACTGCTCGGCAACCGCCGCGCCCGCATGACCGACATGGTGAACGACGGCCGCGGCAACGTCCGGCTGGAGTACCTGATCCCCACCCGCGGGCTGATCGGGCTGCGCAACGCCTTCCTCACCGCCACCAAGGGCAACGGGGTGATGGCCTCGCGGCTGGTCGGATACGAGCCGTGGATGGGCGCGATCGCCAACACCCGCTCCGGCGCGCTGGTCGCCTCGGAGAGCGGGACCGCCCTCTCGCACGGGCTGGAGAACGCGCAGGAGCGGGGGATCACCTTCATCGACCCGCAGACCGACGTGTACGAGGGGATGATCGTCGGCCAGCACCCGCGGCAGGGCGATCTGATCGTCAACGTCTGCCGCGCCAAGAAACTGACCAACATGCGGGCCAGCACCAAGGACATGGGCGTGCAGCTGACCCCGCCGCTGAAGCTCTCGCTCGAGCAGTCGCTGGACTTCCTCGCCGACGACGAACTGCTGGAGGTCACCCCGGCGGGCTGGCGGCTGCGCAAGCGCCTGCTCTCGGCGGACGACCGCGGCAAGGCCGCGAAGGCCGCCAAGATGCGCGGATAACGGCCGCATCCGGCGTCTGGCGCCAGCCGGCTTCCCAACTCGTGTATCCCGCGGGACCTTGTTCCCGGCGCGCAAGCGCCGGGGCGAACCCGGCGCGCCCGGCAATCCGGATGCATCCGACCGCGTGGGGTGTGGCGGCAGCGGCAGGGATGCCCGCCTCGGCTCCGGGAACGGGGGGAGGGGGGTATTCACAGCAGGTACATTGCTGCATGAAAACCATGATATTCTCGTGTTACCTGGATATTGCGCGTTCGGAGAGCCGAGGGGGTGGCGAGAGCACGGGGCTGCTCGCATCGTCGCCCCCGGGTGGTGATCACCACCCGCACCGATGGGGCATGCCGGACCATCGCCGCGAAACACGCTGCACGGCCAGGAGAAATGGCCCGATAAATGGCCCGATCTGCCCATAGCGCTCGAGCTTCCATACGGTCATCATGATTGCATGAAGGGATGCAACGGCGGAACGCATGAGCGCGGCACGAACGACGCCGCGCTGGCTGAGTCCGCAGACACGCGCGGAAGGGCGGGCAGCGATGGATAAGGACCGGTTCGAGGCAGCGCTGCGGGCCCTCCATTTCGGCACGACACGGAGGCGCAGCCTGGGAGCGACGCTTGCGGCTGTCCTTGCCGCGGCCGCCGCGACTGTTCCTACCGATGGAACCGCGAAACGGAAGAAGACCTCCGGCTGCTCTCCGAAGACCTGCGCCAACGGCTGCTGCGACGGCAAGGACTGCCGCCCCGGAACCACCGACGCGGCCTGCGGCGCCGACGGCAAACCCTGCCGCCGCTGTCCGGACGGCATGCGCTGCCGAGGCAAGCGCTGCATCGCAGCATCCACCGGTTGCAGCGCCGCCACCTGCCCAAACGGCTGCTGCGACGGGACGAACTGCCGTACCGGGTCGACCAGCGCCGCCTGTGGCGCGAATGGCCGGGCGTGCGTCGCCTGTCTTCACGGCCAGTTCTGCCAGGGCAAGCAGTGCAAGCAAGCGGCCGACAGTTGCACGGCAATGAGTTGTCCGGACGGCTGCTGCGACGGGACCGTCTGCCTGGCGGGCACTAGCGCCGCCGCCTGCGGCACGGGCGGGCAGGCGTGCGCGGGCTGCCCGGTGAACGCCACCTGCCAGGGCCAGCAGTGCGCGCTCCAGCCCTGCACGGCGACCACCTGCCCGAACGGCTGCTGCGACGGGACGGTCTGCCGGAATGGGTCGTCCAGCTCCGCCTGCGGAACCGGCGGCGCAACCTGCGAGGCTTGCATCGGCGGCGCGACCTGCCAGAGCCAGCAGTGTGTGGCCCCGACTTGCTCCGCGGCGACCTGCCCGAACGGCTGCTGCGACGGCACGGTCTGCCTCCCCGGGACCAGCACCTCCTCCTGCGGCACGGGCGGTGCGGCATGCGTCACGTGCTCGGGCAACACGACCTGTCAGGCCCAGCAGTGCCAGCTCCAGCCCTGCACGGCGACCACCTGCCCGGATGGCTGCTGCGACGGGACGGTCTGCCGGAACGGAACCTCCACCTCCGCCTGCGGAGCCGGCGGCGCAACCTGCGAGGCTTGCGTCGGCGGCGCGACCTGCCAGAGCCAGCAGTGTGTGGCCCCGACCTGCTCCGCGGCGATTTGCCCGGACGGCTGCTGCGACGGACTCATCTGCCAGAACGGAACCTCGACGTCCGCCTGCGGAACCGGCGGGGCGGCCTGCGCGGCCTGCCCGGCCGGCGAGACCTGCCAGAGCCAGCAGTGTCTGCCCGAGACGTGCTCGGCGGCCAACTGCGCCAACGGCTGCTGCGACGGGACGACCTGCAACGCCGGGACAAGCGCAGCCGCCTGCGGGACCGCCGGAGCGGCATGCGTCGTCTGCAGCAGCTCGGCTCCAATCTGTGACAGCGGCACGTGCAGCGCGGGAACGTGGGCCCCCAGCGTCCAGTTCGGCACATCCGGCGAGGGTGACAGCTATTTCGAATTCCCGAACAATCTGTACGTCTCGGCGGACACCCTGACCGCCTGGGTCGCCGACACGAACAACAACCGGATCGCGATCTGGACCCGGCCATCCACCTCCTCCGAGGCCTGGAACTACAGCACCCAGTTCGGAACGTTCGGTTCCGCAACGGACAACTTCTAC
>JBJTKE010000248.1:0-4141 GCA_046096285.1 Chloroflexota bacterium | reverse complement strand
GGTTCGACCTCGGCCAGGTCTGGCTGACCTTCATGGTCACGACGCCGCTGGCCGGGTTGTCCAACTGGCTCATCTCGCGCCGCCGCCTCAACGGCGACCCCGAGCGCCTGATCGCCGCGCCGGTTCACGCCTGACGCCCCGCCTCGGCGTCCGGGCAGCCCGTCCCGAACCGCGCGGGGTCACCACCAGCCGTAGGGCACGTTCCGCCGGGGATTGAGCGCCGGGTAGGTGCCGCGCTCGCGCAGCGCCCCCACCCGGGCGAACATGGCATCCAGTTCGCTCTCGTCGATCAGCGGCGCGAGCCGCTCCCGCAGCGAGTCCGCCTCCGCCTCCACGCGCTCGAGATCGGCGAGCAACGCCGGAGACACCGGCTCCCCGACGAACTGCCAGAGCACGGTCCGCAGCTTCGGCACGGCGTTGAACGTCAGCCCGTGGTCGATGCCCCAGACCTTGCCAGCCGCATCGCGCAGGCAGTGGCCGATCTTCCGGTCGGCGTTGATGGTCACGTGGTCGAACAGCAACATCCGCTCGATCTCGGGCGTCTGGTTGCCCCAGAACTTCGGTTCCGCCGCCGGGTCCCCCGCCGGTTCGACGTACAGCTGCACGCTGCCGACCCCATGCGGGCCCTCCCGCACGATAGTCGGCGGCACAAGGCCCCAGCCCAGCCACCGGCTCAGCTCGTAGGCCGCCGTCTCCCGCAGATACAGCGTGCCGTCGGGGAAATCGTAGAGCGGGGCCTCGCCGGCGCAAGGCTTGTAGATCGCGAGGTGCGTGCCTCCGTCCGGCAGTTCCATCGCCACCGCGAAGGAGTAGTTCGACCCCCAGGGAATCAGCTTCGAGCCGCCGATCTCGGCGCTCGCCAGCATCGCCAGGGCATCGTCCTCGGACAGCGGCGCAGGGGTCCCGACGGACTCGTCGGACTCGCCGGATTCGTCGCGGAGTTCCAGGAACAGGTTGGGCATCGCTCTCGGCGGGGTGAAGCGCCGCGCGGGCGCCGCGAGCCGTGTGGACGGAGTGTAGCGGACCACGGCGCGGCCGCCCAAATCCGGCCCCGCCCGCGTAGAATCGCTCCGCGTATTCGATGCCGCGGCGAGCGCGCCGGGGCCTGAACGGAAGGACCACTCCCGATGCGGATCGCCCGGTTCGCCCACCCCGCCGACGGCCGCCCCCGCTGGGGAATTATCGACCACGACACCCTCCACGAGGCCGAGGGCGTTCCCTGGCTCGGCGGCGGCCTCGAACGCGGCAAGGCCGTCGGCGACGCCAGTTCGGCGCATCTGCTTGCGCCGGTGCAGCCGGGCAAGATCGTCTGCGTCGGCCTCAACTACCTCAAGCACGTCACCGAACGCGATCCCACGCGGGTGGTGCCCACCGAACCGGTCATCTTCTGGAAGCCGAACTCGTCGATCATCGGACCCGGCGAGACGATCCGCATCGCCAACCCCGGCAACCGCACGGACTACGAGGCCGAACTCGCCATCGTGATCGGCTCCGGCGGCCGCGACATCCCCGAGCGGGACGCCCTCTCCCACGTCTTCGGCTACACCTGCGCCAACGACGTCTCCGACCGCGTGCTCCAGAAGCAGGACGGCCAGTTCGTCCGCGCCAAGGGCTTCCACACCTACTGCCCGGTCGGCCCCTGGATCGATACCGATCTCGACCCCAACGATCTCCCCGTTCGCTCCCGCCTCAACGGCGACCTTCGCCAGGACCAGCGCACCTCCTCGATGCTGTTTGGTCCGGCCTTCCTCGTCAGCTTCATCAGCCGCATCATGACGCTCGACCCCGGCGACCTCATCCTCACCGGCACCCCGGAAAACGTGGGGGAACTCGCGCCGGGCGACGTCATCGAGGTCGAGGGCGGCGGCGTCGGGGTGCTGCGCAACCCGGTCGCCGCCGCCTGAACCAGCCCCCCCGCAACACCACCCCGGGAGCGGGGCGAGCGCCCCGCTCCCGTCTTCGTGTTCCGGGGTTTCCGGGCGTCAGCTGCGGACCGGCGACAGCCCGTTCACCGAGCAACCGGTGTAGCCGCCGTCATACCCGTCGCTGAACGCGTCGGTTCGCTGGTCGGCGTTCCCGTGCGCCTGCGGATCGAACTCGTCGATGCCGTTCGGGTCGCCGAGCCGGGCGAAGATGAACGCGCTGGCCTCGGCCAGATCCTGCAGGTCGAGGAAGTCGCGGGTATCCATGTCCCGGCTCCAGACCCCGGTCAGGCAGTCCGCCATCAGCTCGAGCTCGATGCTGTAGACCTCGTTCGGCTTGGACGGCTTGCGGGCGGTCCGGTCGATCCCCATCTCGGTCTGGACGTGGTGCGACCACTCATGGCCCACCACGAAGGCCACCGCGAAATCGCCGTACTGCTTGTTCAGGTCATCGAGGAACGCCTGGTCGAGGTAGACCGTCCGGTCCGGCGGGCAGTAAAACGCCCAGAAGCCCGGCGAGGCTGGCCCGCACTTGGTCATGGCCGAGCGGCCCGGCGGCACGATTTTCACTCCCGGCGACTGGTACGGCATCTTCTGGGCGGCGAAGGACTGCTGGAAGAAGGTGTCGAGGTCCTTGACCACGAACTCCAGCAGGCCGTTGATGTCGGCAGGGGTGCCCTGCTGCTGCGGCGGCGCGAACCGGGCCGAGGCATCGGCGATGTACGCCCGGCTGTTGCCGAAGAACCACCGGTACTGCCCCTGGAACGGCACCAGGTACATCATGGTCTCCAGCTTGGACTTGGAACCATCCTGCGCCGTGAACTCCTGAGTGTAGGTCACCTGCGCGGCGTCATCGTAGGTCTTGCCGTTGACCGGCCAGGTGTAGGCCCCAAGCTGGACGTCGGTGATGGTCGCCTTCGACGGCTTCGTCTCGCCGTAGATCTGGCTGAAGATCTGCAGCGCCACCGACCGCGGCACCTCGGCCAGCACGTCCGGGTGGAGGTAATCGAACAGCCCGTTGTAGTTGCCGGCGACGGCGGCGTCGAGGTAGGCCTGCGCGGTCTGGGCCGCCGCCTGGGTCTTCACCTCGTCGCTCACCACCTGCCCCGACACCTGCCCGAGGCCTATGCTGCTGGCCATGACGCCCAGCATCAGGACCAGCGCGGCGATCAGTCGCATCTGTCTGCCCTCCAGTTGGCCGGGGCCTGCGGCGCCCGGCCGGGTTGACCCGCTCCGTCATCCAGTCGGCGCCGCGGCAGTCCGGTTCCGCGGCCCGTTTTGCGGAGAATAGCACGAGACCGCTGGTGTGATGAACGTGTGACGGAGCCCGCGCGGACGCTCAGATCTCCATCCAGGCCATGCCCGAACCCCAGTCGAGTTGGCCCCGCAATGCGGCCGCGTCGGTCACCGGGGTCATGCAGGCGTGACGCTCGCACACGTAGGCGGTCGCCCGGCCGTCGCGCGCAGGCCGTCCCGCGAGGAACGGAACCCGACGCCCAAGCTCTTCTCCCGCCGCCCCCACCAGCAGATTCGGGCGGTAGCCGGCGAACACCTCCGCCACCAATGCCTCGGCATCCGCCGACCCCGGCGTCCCGGCGATCGCCACCTCCATCGGCGCGGAAAGGTGGAAGTCGAGCGCGGCAATGGCCCGGCCGAACCCCACCGGGCCCTCGGCCATCGGCTGCGCGAGCGCCTCGAGATACCCGGCGGCGCGGGAGGTCCACGCCTCCTCGCCGGTCATCGCGCCGAGCCGCAGCAGCACGTCGGCGGCCACGGCGCTCCCGCTCGGCGTCGCCCCATCCTGGATCTCGCGCGGGCGGGCCACCAGTTCCTCCGCCATCGCCGAGGTGTCGTAGAACCCCGGGCCCTTCGGATCGGCGAAGGACGCCACCATGACGTCGGCCAGGGCGAGCGCCTCCTCGAGCCAGCGCGGCTCCAGCGTCGCCGCGTGAAGCGCAATCAACCCGTCGATGACGTTCGCGAAGTCCTCCAGGAAGCCGGGCGTCTTCACCTGTCCGGCCTTCCAGCTCCGGAACAGTCGCCCCCGCTGGCGCATCGTGCCGAGCAGGAACTCCGCGTTGGCCACGGCCGCCGCGAGCAGGTCCGGGCGGTTCAGCACCCGGCCGCCGGTGGCCATCGCCTTGAGCATCATCCCGTTCCAGGACGCGATGGCCTTGTCGTCCAGACCCGGCCAGACCCGCTCGGCCCGCGCCGCGAAC